>JBDLJL010000100.1:0-20266 GCA_039714415.1 Bacteroidota bacterium | reverse complement strand
TCATTATATCACATCAGAAAAGCTTGATTTTGCTACCATTGAAAAAATCATCAATGAAAAACAGGAAATAAAACTATCCGAAGAAGCAAAAACTAATATCCTAAAATGCCGAAAATATCTTGATGAAAAAATAGCGAATGTTCAGGAACCTATTTACGGGATAACAACCGGTTTTGGGGCTTTGCACGATATTACTATTTCAAAAGATCAGCTATCGCAATTGCAAACCAACCTGGTTATGTCACATGCCAGTGGTACAGGTGATGAGGTTGAAGCAAAAATTATAAAATTAATGCTTTTTTTTAAAGCGCAGGCTTTATCTTATGGCCATTCAGGAGTACAATTAGAGACAGTTGAACGAATTCTGGATTTTTATAACAATGATATAATCCCTGTGGTTTATCAATTAGGATCTTTGGGTGCATCGGGCGATTTGGCGCCTTTAGCTCATTTATTCTTACCACTTTTAGGCCTGGGCGAAGTTCGTTACGGGGGCAAACGCCAGCCGGCAGATGAAGTTTTGAAGCGTTTTAAATGGAAGCCGATAAAACTGCGATCCAAAGAAGGGCTTGCCTTACTAAACGGGACACAATTTATGAGTTCACATGGTGTTACTGCTTTACTAAAAGCATTTCGTTTATCAAAGCTGGCAGATATTATTGGTGCTATCTCATTAGAGGCTTTTGATGGACGTATAGATCCGTTCTTCGACCAAATTCATCAAATAAGGCCGCATAACGGACAAATTGAGACAGCAGAGAATTATCGTAAAATGTTGGATGGTAGTGAGATGATAACCAGGCATAAACGCCATGTTCAGGATCCTTATTCCTTTAGATGTATCCCCCAGGTACATGGAGCCTCAAAAGACGCCATTAATTATGTGTCCAATGTATTGTTAACAGAAATTAACTCGGTAACGGATAACCCAACCATTTTCCCCGATGAAGACCTGATTGTGTCTGGTGGTAATTTTCACGGACAGCCTTTAGCTTTAGCCTTTGATTTTTTGAGTATAGCCTTGGCTGAGTTTGGAAGTATTTCCGAGCGCAGGGTTTATCGTTTAATTTCAGGTTGGAGGAACCTTCCTGAATTTTTGGTGGCCAAACCCGGCCTAAATTCAGGCTTTATGATCCCGCAATATGCTGCTGCATCTATTGTTAGTCAGAATAAACAATTATGTACACCGTCATCAATTGACTCTATCCCATCATCAAACGAACAGGAAGATCATGTAAGCATGGGAGGAAATGGTGCCACAAAAGTGATGCGTGTGGCAGATAACCTGGAACGAATCCTGGCCATTGAGTTGTTAAATGCTGCACAGGCCTTAGATTTTAGGAAGCCTATGAAAACCTCCGTTTATTTGCAGAACTTTGTTGATGATTTTAGAAAAGCGGTCCCGTTTATGGAAAACGACCAAATTATGTACAAAGCTATAGATGCAGCGGTTGAGTTTCTGCAAGAAAAGGATGTTGAATTGTAGATAATAAGTTCAAAAGTTATTTTAAAAGCGTACACTGCTTCTTTGTGGTTTACGCTTTTTTTATTTTGTTTTTATATCTTTATCGCAGCATAAAAATATTATAACTAATAAAGATATAAAAAATGATACAAATAACAGGAAGTGGCTTAACCATTGAAAAAGTAGTTGAGGTTGCCCGCAATAATGAAAAAGTAGAATTGCATCCGGATGCAATTAATCGAATTAATGTATGTCGCGCCATGTTGGAAGAAAAGATTGTGGCGAAGGAGATCATGTATGGTGTAAATACGGGTATCGGTGAATTTTCAGAAGTAGTTCTTGATGATGACCAGGTAAAAGATTTTCAAAAATATTTAATTTATAATCATGCTGCCGGAATTGGTGATGCCATGAATATTGAATATGTGCGTGGTGCTATGCTGGGAAGAATAAATGTACATGCACATGGAAATTCTGGTGTAAGATTAGAAATTACCCAAACTTTGGTTGAAATGCTAAATAAGGGTGTAACACCTTATGTCTGTCAAAAAGGTTCGGTTGGTGCTTCCGGTGATTTAGCCCCCATGTCGCAAATTGCGTTATTAATGATGGGTGAGGGAAAAGCTTTTTATCAAGGCGAATTGTTAGAGGGTATAGAAGCTATGACCAGGGCAGGAATTGAAATCCCGGGCTTACAGGCAAGAGATGGTTTGGCAACCATAAACGGCTCAAATGTACTTACTGCAATGAGTGCTATTTTTCTTTACGATGCTCAAAACTGGTTAAAACAAGCTGAAATTGGGGCAGCTATGTCACTTGAAGCCTTAAAGGCAAATATGAAACCTTATAGTGCAAAGCTTCATGAAGTGAGAGGTTTTAGTGGAGCCATTCGAAGTTCAAAAGCAATTAGGAAACTTATAGAAGGTGGCGATTTGGATTTAGAAAAAGTAAAGCATAAAGTCCAGGATGCTTATTCGATGAGGTCAACACCACAGGTAATTGGTACAGCACACGATGCTTTGTTTTATGCCCAATCTCAGGTTGAAATTGAACTGAATGGGGTAGGGGACAACCCAATTTTCTTCCCGGAAGAAAATATGCAACTGTCAGGTGCTAATTTCCAGGGTTCGCCGGTGTCCTTACCGATGGATATGGCAGGAGCTGCTATTACTATGGTTAGCGTTTTATCCGAAAGGAGGATGAACCGATTAAATAACCCTGCTTTAAGTTCTGGTTTGCCAGCTTTTTTAACCAAAGGTGCCGGAATGTTTTCAGGTTTAATGCTTAGTCAGTATACTGCTGATATGCAGATTGTTGAACAGCGTATATTGTCTGCACCTGCTAGTGTTCAGTCTATTCCTGCAGCTGCTGACCAGGAAGATTTTGTTTCTATGGGAATGAATACGGCAATTAAAAATTTCCAAATTTTGGATAACGCTTATGGTATTTTGGGGATAGAAATAATGGCTGCGGCTCAGGCTCTCGATTTTAGGGAATACCAATTTGGTAAAGGTGTTCAAAAAGCGAAAGAGGTAGTGCGCAAACATGTTGAGTTTCTGGATATTGACCGGCCATTGTATAAAGATCATAATGCCATGAAAGATTTGGTCCGTTCTTGTGAAATATTAGAAGAAGTAGAGGAACTAGTGGGAAGTTTAGAAGAATAATTCGTACTTGCGCCACTGCTTTCCAAACTGTAGTGCTATGGCGAAAAGTTTTAGGTTTGAAACAAAATGGTTACATTGCTAAATTGTTATATTGTTGTTTGATAGCAATTTAACAATTTAGCAATAGAATAATGCACTCATTTATTAATAACTACAGCAATTAAATGCTCCAAATGCTCAAAATTACTGATAGAAGTTTTAGATTTCTTATTTCCAGCGTTTAAGCTTTGGCAATGTTTTCTTCGCCATATTTAAAGCTTCTTTTTCTGATAAATTCATTTTAAAAACTGCCATTTCTGTAAGTTTCTTTATTTGTAATTCCAAAGTCAACTTAGGTTCAGAAAATTCACCGTTGTGAAAGCAATAATGGCAATATTCCTCATTTGGGCTTTTGTCCTTGTTTAGGCCCTTGTTGTCAATGGTTAAGGGTATGCCGCAACTTTGGCATAGTGGTTTCTCCATGGTGGTTTATTTTATGGTTTTTATTGGTGAAATAAACCTCAAGTGTTATCAAGACACTCAAAGTTTATTTTACTACTATGAGGAAAACGCATCATGAACTCAAATTAATATGTTTTGTTTAATCTTTTTTCTCAGGAAACTTGTAAAAAATTTTGCTGACAATTTTCCAACCATCTTCAAATTTGTATAAAGAAAGGTAATCTACGTAAGTAAGTTTTTTCCCAACATAAAACTCAATTTTGGCTACAGCAGCTGTACCGGTAACATCAACATTAAGAAATTTGACACTCACTATTTTATTTTTATCCTTTTTTGGTAGCGTTCCTTCTTTCAGCTTCTTTTTTGTGCTTTCTTTCCATGTATAAATCGGGAGTTTCCAGATTTCGTTTACGCGACCAATTCCAAGTAAGTTAAATCCCGGGTGAAAACCTTTGTCTATTTTGTCAAAATTGCCTTCATTTTGTAAACCATCTACATATGCAGACTGTATTACTTTCTTAATTGCTTCCTGATCTTTTTTTACATCTGCATTGTCTTGTGCAAAAGCAGAAAAACTAAATGCAAAAATGATTAATGCCAATAAAAATGATTTTGTCATGATGGTTATGTTTCGTTAAAAAAAAAGTTTTAGGTTATATGTTTTTAATAATATTCATATTAAATGGATACTTGTACTCATCACCACGTAACACCTTAACGGTATTATGTAAATTTACTGAATAAAATGTTTCCTTGTTCTATTTTTTTCTTACTTATTTTATAATTTGAGTCATTAGTAGTAATTTCTTAAAACTGTAAATAACAGATTTGTTAATTGAAAGTCATGGAGTGGTTATTTCAAAATAAAGGTGATGGGTAATTGTTTTAATGTACTGTAATTAAATAATCCACACCTTGACTTTACCGAAATTAAGGAAATTAAAAAGTTTTAGGTAGCAGATACTTAATATTTTTGTATTTTTGAAATAACTTCTATCAAGTAAATGACTGAAAAAACAAAAAATAATATTATGGACGAAAACAAGAATAAAGACAATAAGAAAGAAGAAAAATCATTTATGGAAAATGCTGAGGGGTTTTTATCCTCATGGAAAGATGATTTTGGGGATAAGAACAAAGAAATTCTTGAAAGGAAAAAGAAAAGAGATGAGGAAGCAGAAAAAGAGCATCAGGAGTTTTTGAAAAACCTTGAAGAAGTAAAAGGTGATATTACAGAAAGGACAGAAAAACTGGCAAACGTTTTAAGTCGTGAGTTTGATGGCTTTAAAGATGCTTTAGAAAGAGGGACTGCATCAATGCATGAAAAGTTTCAGTTACAGAAGCATTATGATGATTTTAAAGTTTTCCTTAAAAAATCCGGTGATATTGGTGTAGAAAAATTCAATGAATTGACCAGTAAAGTAGAAAAGGATCTTTCGGAGGTCGATTCATCAAAACTGACTATAGAACAACCCAAAACCCAAAGCCAGGAGTTTGAAGAAATTATGAAACAGGCTGAGCAATTAATTGATAATGACGCTGAAGTGAAAGATGCTGAGATGGGTGAAAATCACAAAAAGGTAAATAAACTGTTTGATGATTTAGATAAAGAATAAAATCATTAAAGTTGAAATTTCAGAATAAAATAGAAAACAGAGTCGTAATTGACGTGTTTTTAAAAATTACGAGAGAGATAAAGTAGATGATGTCAGAAAACCTAATTGAGGCATACACTGACGGAAGTTGCAACACAAAACTTAAAGTTGGGGCTTGGGCAGCCATAATATTTGTTGATGATAAAGAGATTGTTTTAACAAATACCGCAATAAACACCACCAATCAACGAATGGAATTAGCCGCGGTGTTAAATGTGTTAGATTATTTAAAAAATAATAAGCATGATAATTCAAGAATTGTAATATATACTGACAGTCAATATGTAGCTGGAGTTGAAGGGAGAATAGAAAAATTCAAGCTACAGGATTATAAAACAAAAAAAGGCGAGCCCATAAGAAATGATGACTTAGTTAGGGAGTTGGTGTATTTCATTGAAAATATGAATATTGATTTTATAAAAGTAAAAGCTCATCAGAAAGAAACTGAGACAAAGAACTATAATCGGGTAGTAGATAAATTATGCCGAAAGTTGGTTCGGGAATATGTCTCCAAAAATTGTAAAGAATAGTACTTTTAACAAAGTTAAAGTTAAAAGATTTTTCCAATTTGCAGAAAAATAAGTTTTCAGTATGCAGTTTGAAAAGCCTCTGCGTACTGAGAACTGAGAACTGAAAACTTCTTTGGAAAAAAAAGACAAGCAAATAGGGACTTTTCTTGTTTGATCAATATCCCTTCAAATCAATATCCTTGCTATCAATCATCGTCACTTGCTCACCCATTTTTTTTTGAATAATTTTAAAATGATGTTGGTCGTCAGGTGTAATTAAAGAAATAGCTTCACCGGGGGATTCTGCACGGCCTGTCCTTCCAATACGGTGAACATAATCTTTAGGTGAACGGGGCAATTCATAATTGATCACATAAGGTAAAAATTCAATATCAATACCGCGTGATAAAAGGTCAGTAGCTACCAACACACGAAGTTTGCCGTGTTTAAATTTGGTTAATAAATCAGTTCTTGCACCCTGGCTTTTTTTACTGTGTATAGGCCAGGCTTCAATACCATTTGCACGAAGTTTATTGGCCACATTGTCAGCCCTTTTAATGGATGATGTGAAAACCAAAACCTGAAATAAGTTGTTGTGTCTAATCAAATAGCGTAGCAGTGGGCCTTTTTTATCTTCAGCAACAGAATAAGCCACCTGTTTGATAAGCTCGATTTGATCACTCTTGGCTTCTATTTTAATAATCAGGGGGTTGTGCAGTAATATTTGCTTAATATTATTCAGGTCATCATTCAAAGTTGCCGAGAATAATAGATTTTGACGCATTTTTGGTAAAAGTGCAAAAATACGGTTTAACTCCTCTTTAAAACCAAGGTTAAGCATTTTATCAGCTTCGTCCAGCACAAGGGTTTCGATATCAGATAAGTGAACGGCATTTGATTCAACTAGTTCCAATAACCTACCCGGTGTTGCTATCAAAATATTTACTCCCTGTAAAGCAATCATTTGCGGGTTTATGGAAACACCACCATGCACGGCTAAAGTTTTTATGGGCTTGGTAAGTCCCGAAGCAAATAGCTGGAAGACCTCATTTACCTGTACTGATAATTCACGTGTTGGTACCAATACCAAAACATTTACATGCCTGTTTTTAGAAGAAGGGACTTTCTGTAAATTCATTAAAACAGGTAATGCATAAGCCGCTGTTTTACCTGAGCCTGTTTTTGCAATACCTAAAACATCCTTTTTGTTTAAAATGGCAGGTATGGCCTTTTGCTGAATAGGGTAGGGCTTTGGGTAGTTTTGATTAGCAAGAACCTTAATTAAAGAATCGGATAAACCTAAAGAAGTGAATGACATAAATGTTTGTTTATAAAGTTGAGGGTAATTTCAGACATCCTGACTTAGCGTAAACTACATTGTCGTATATTAATCACTTTCTTATTTAAAGGTTATGGTTATTAGTGTATTAGTAATTGGTCATTAGATAGTTACGTACCATTACAATGACTAATGACTAATTTCTAATGACCTTATACGACAATTCCATTTTACGTGTAAAACTCTTAACGTTTTGATAATCAATTAATGCGTCAGGAGTTCTGAATTTCTGGCTGCAAATATAATGAAAATTAATTTTTAAAAGGGAATGAAAATTCAGCTCTAGGACTTGCCTTTACGAATGTGCTTGCTTTTTTATTATATATTTTATCATTCTTAGAAACAGACGATAGCATTAACCTTTAATTTAAAATAAACAATTTAAGATTTAATGTCGTGATAAGCAGGTTTTACTTCACCACTTTCCATCTTGTATTTTTCCAATTTGCCTGTTCTTCTTTTGAAAGGAATGTCCAGGCAACAATTCTACTTGTTTTATTTCCCTGCCCCATTGGAATGGTTTCCACTTTAACAGCTTTTACCTGTTTAAGTATACTATAAACATTTTTTAAATTCGATTGCTTTGAAATCAAAGTAGAAAACCAAAAACAGGAAGTGGCAAATTTTTTACTTTGGCGAATCATGTTTCCTACGAATCGTTCTTCACCACCTTCATAGCATAATTCGTTATATTGACCTCCAAAATTCAAATTTGTTTTGCTAACTTTTTTTTGATTTAAATTACTTAGTTTACGAAGTGTTGCAGATTGAGCTTCTTTTGCAGAAGAATGAAAAGGTGGATTACAGATGGACAAATCAATGAGTTCGTCTTTACGTATAATCCCATAAAAAAAGTCTTTAGGGTTGTTTTGTATTCTACATTCTACTTTCCCTTTTAATGAGGAATTTAATGAGACTATTTTGTTTGCCGATTCAATTGAAACAGGATCAATATCAGAGCCAATAAATGACCAGCCATATTCTTTATTTCCAATTATTGGGTAAATGCAATTTGCACCTACACCAATGTCCAGGCATTTTATTTTAGCACCTGTTGGAATTTTTCCATAATTATTCTGGCGCAATAAATCAGTTATGTGATGAATATAGTCTGCTCTACCCGGAATAGGTGGAATCAAATAATTATGAGGTACATCCCAGTATTTAATACCGTAATGGTAGTGTAGCAATGCTTTATTTAGTTCTTTTACTGCTTCTGGATTAGCAAAATCAATTGATTCGTCATTGTAAATATTCAACTTCACAAATTGGGCTAATTCCTGACAGCAATCAATAAGTTGTTTGAAATTGTATCGCTCACGATTCCTGTTACGTGGATGCAAACTTGATTTTTCTTTAGGATGTTCTTTCTTTTTTGGATGCATGAAAATATAGTCTGTAATTTTGAGATTGCAAATTAATCAATTTTCTTCAATCCATTCCACAATTTCTTTATCAAATGGTTTTATTCCCGGATTAAGTGATTTAAATATATGTCCTTTATTATCAATTAAATATTTGTGGAAGTTCCATTTAACATCAGCATCTAAGCTGCCATTTTTATACTTGTGAGTAAGAAAATCATATATGGGATCAATACTGTCACCTTTTACTGAAATCTTTGACATAATTGGAAAACTAATTTTATACTTTTTGTGGTAGTGTTTGGCAATTTCCTGATTGCTTCTTGGTTCCCTGTTGAAAAAATCATTTGTTGGGAAAGCAATTATGATAAAATTCTGGTCTTCATATTTCTCATAGAGCTTCTGTAAGTCATGTAATTGTGGGGCAAACATACATTTTGAGGCAGTATTTACAATCAGAATTTTTTTTCCATCTAAGCAGGAAAAATCAAAAACATTTCCTTCCATATCCATTGTTGAAAACTGATAAATTGAGTATTCTTCCCCAAAATTCTGGGCAAGGAAATTTACTGAACTTATCAGAAATAAAAGTGTAAAAAGTGTTTTCATTGAGTTTGTAATATTCTTCTCACTGATACCTGGTTTCCAGGTATAGTTGCTCAACCTTCTCTCTTGCCCATGGTGTTTTTCTTAAAAATATCAGACAAGATTTAATAGAAGGCTCATGTTTAAAACAACGAATATTAATTTCTTTTTCCAGCTCTTCCCAGCCATATACACCCCAGAGATATTCTAAAACCATTTCCAAAGTCATACCATGCAAGGGGTTGTTGGGCTGTTCTTCTTTGTTCCCTTTATTCATGTTTTTGTGCTTTATTGTATTCTTTAACCTTCAAAATAAAGCAGGTTAAATAGGGGGCGCCACAACACCATTCAATTCGTATACTTTCCCCTTCACCCACTCAGCCCAACCTTCCGGACGTTTTGAGCTGTCAAAAGTTTCCCAGCTTATTGGTTTCCCAAACTTAACGGTAATTGTTTTGTTTTTATGTTTAACTGTTTCGTTTATTAAATAAAGCATTTCAATATTAGCTTTTATACCTAGTTTTTTTCTAAGGTTGGCCAGATTATAAAAGAAATTTGAATTTCGTCCACCCATGTGAATGGGTATAATGTCACGTTTAGAATTCTTTGCTTTAATGATAAAACTTTTTTTCCATTGCAAATCAATAATTTTTCCTTTAATTTGTCGGCTTACAAGTCCTGCCGGAAAACTAAGTATTTGACTGTCCGATTGATAGGCGTCGTCTAATTGCTGTACAAGCTTAGCACCTTGTTTGCCATGTTTATTTATGGGGATAAACACGCTGTGCATGTTTTTTAGTTGCATAAGAATATCGTTTACAAGAAATTTGTAAGAGCTAAATCGCTGTCCAACCAAATACATGATAATATGTCCGTCAAAGCCTCCTAATGGATGGTTTGATACAAATACGAAACGCCCTTCTTTCGGTATGTTTTCATCGCCTTCAAGCTTAATGTTTATATTGAATTTTTTTATCAGGGCGGCAGAAAATTCAAAGCCTTCCAGCTGACCATAGTCTCGTATTAATTCATTCAGCAGGTCTTCATGCGCAATTTTTTTTAGATACCTGAATATGAAGCCTGGAATCCACCTAGCTAATTTGGGGCTTTTATCGTAAAAAGCCTTTTTTATATCGATTTTCGCTAATTGTTGTTTTTGTTTCTCCTCCATGGTAAAATAATACTCTTGTTTTTAACATGGCAAATATAAGGATATTTTGAATTGGATTAGTGTTGTGGACAAGCAAAAATCTAATAATATCTTTAATAATTGATCTTCCATTTTATTTGATTCAACAAATTAAAATGCCCGACACATTGGCCGGGCAAGCGGATATCTTAAAAGAGCCGCACGGGCTCGAAGCCCAATCATATTTTAATTAGTAACTAGTTGTCACCCAGTAACTCTTGTGCTTTTTTTAATAAAGCTACCTGGTTTTCACTAACTTCTTTTAATGTTTTTTTTGCATCCTTTAAAGCATCAACAGACTTATTCGTATTTTTTACTGCTTTAGGTGCTTTTGTTTTTGGTTTAATGTTTTTTGCATTCTTGACCATACTTTGCGATTTGTCATCAAGGGCCTTTAAGTCTGTTGTTAGCTCTTTTGTTGATTCTTTAGTCTTTTTTAAAGCTTTAATATCCTCTGTTAAAGAATTCATGTCAATATTTTCTTTATCTTCTGCATATTTTGCCAGATTTTCTTCTATCTTTTTAAGGTTTTGATCCATTTTATGGGCATTGAAATAAATATCAAAACTGGAATTCTTAAAACTGTCAAAATCTGAATTCCCAATATTTGCAGGACGTTTCATCTCTCCGTAAGAATCTAAAGTCTGTGCTGTTAGGTTTGTTGAATTAATCATTAAAAACGATAAAACAAGGATTACTGAAGTGAGTAATGTTCTTTTTGAAATCATGATTTTTTTTTTAAGTTAATGTTAAAATTAGTATCTAAAATTAAGGTAAAATTAATCAATTTCAAAACTTCCTTTAAAAATTTAATGTTGGAGTCGAAAATATTGTAGACAAAATAATTATTTTGTAAAAATAAAACCTGCATTGAAAGTCTGGAATAATGGAAGTTTGGAATGCTTAGTTCAAGTTTTCCATTATTCCATCATTCCAAATTAATTCTTGATGATTAGCCTGGTAAAATTATTGTTCTAAATTTTCAAGTAAGTTATATTTTACCAGATAATATTGAGTTAAACAATAATTTATAACTCGCCGGGGTTGATGCCCTGAAAATAGGACTAAAGGCCATGAGTATAAACTGTCCTTTCCCTTTTTTCATCCAAACCATTCCTGCAGTATTCGCTAAGTATTTTTCACCTTTAAGATAACCGCTTAATAGAATATTTTTTTCGCCAAATGAAGCAATAGCCCTTCTGTCCATATCAAATTTTGGTATTGACGTTTTAAATACCGGTTTGCCACGATAAAAAACACCTATTGTTTTATCTAATCCATATGTTAACTTATGATCTGCTTTTAAATTAATTTCAACAAACGAACCAGCACAGTAAAGTCCTTTTTTTTGTAGTTGATCACCAATATTTGAGTAAGGAAGTCGGAATTCTTCTTTGCCATCTTTTAATTGGTAGTTTAGCATACCGCTGAATAAATCGGTTGACCTGGCCCATGAAATTATTGTGCCACCATTCTGCGAAAAATTCATCAGTTTTTCCATTCCTTTTTTTCCAATACCTTTTGTATACTCCGGTGGGTAGCTTGATGTATAATAATCACTTCCGCTTTTGTATTTACCTTCCTTTAAAACAGAAACCGGTGCATCAGGGAATATTACCAAATCAAAGTTTTTTTGAAAGTCTGTTTTTTCAAAATCACCAGGGCGTACTGTTTGGAATTTAATTCCGTAGGTGTCAAAAACATAACGGGTCCAACCTGCATCCATATCATGGAAATAGGTTTCAACAAGAGCTATTCGTGGAAATTTTAAGGTTTTTTTTGTGACAGATATATCTGAATTGACATAAATTGGTTCCACTGTAATGGATTTTAGCAAATCATTCAATTTTTTACCTGTTTTGATGACAAAACTTCCTTCAGGTATTTCTCTGTTATCAATTTTTGTGTTTTCTGTAATTTGTTCAACAGTTAGTCCATTGTTAAGCGCATTGAATGCTATTTTATATGATTCATTATTAAAGGAGGAAAATACTATGTATTTGGCATTACCCGGATTTAACTGAGCCAATGAATAATTTCCTTCAATTTTGGTTAATTTATTTTCAAATTGTTTATCCTGGGTGTTAATTTCGTATGAATTAAGTCCTTTATGTATGGGCAAAGACCAACTGGTGATATCATAGGGCTTAATTAATTTGCCACCAGGTGTATAATGCCTTTCAGGAAATTCCTGGGCTTCCATCACTTCTTTAACAAAAGCCCTAAAGGGCTGCGCTAATGAAACGATAATATCACCTTTATGGTATTGTTTGTTCTTCAAGAGAAAATCTTCTGAAAGTTCATTCACTTCAATGCCATGCTCTTTTAGTAGGTTGACCAGTGCAACCAATTCACTTTGATCTTTTTGTGCTTTTGGCAGAATGTAGTAATAAGGAGCTTCAGTTTTTCCCTTTTGTACCTCACGTACACAAATATCATTACGAAATTTTAGTATTTTGTCATGATGTAAGAAGGCTGTTTTGAGCATAGAATTGGTTGACTCAATTTCATATTGCATAATATCACTTAAACGCCACCAACCACCAGGCCATGGGGCAAGCATATTAATGCTCTTTTTGTATTCTGATAAACCTTTACCGTAAACTTTTAGTTCTCCCGGTTCAATATAAATAGGTTTCGCATATTTGGCACTGGCTGCTTCCGTTAAAAGGGCTATCACATTTTTATAAAGACAGGTTTCGGTAGAGCCAGGCCAATACATATCAAAAATATAGTGCTGTGATATTCCTTTTAAACCTTTGTTGGTCATATCATTTACCATATTTTGTCCAAATAAGCCTGTCCAGGTAAAAAGTTCTGCATCAACATTTTCTGCAATAGGGTCGTGGTATGGTGGTACAAAATAACGTGGGCCGGTTGAACCCATTTGGTGTTTTTCAACCATTACCTGCGGGAACCATGTTTTACTTGTAATTTCCGAAATAGCTTTGGTGTCGGTTTGTGAAAGTATAATAAAATCACGGTTATTGTCGTGCCCCACATATTTATGATATACACCTGGTAAAGAACTTCCTTCATATTTAGTTCCTTTGTATTTGTTGTAATGGTTAACAACCATATTCATCCCGTCCGGATTATGCGAAGGTACCATCATGTACACCACCTGATCCATCACTTTTTTCTGTTCCAGGTCTTTAGAAGTAATAAAATCATAAGCAATTAAAGGTGCAGATTGAGATGGACCCACTTCACCGGAATGCATTGATAATGTTCCTAAAACAAAAACTTTTCCTTCTTTAATCATTTTATCTTTTTCCGTTGCCGGAATGGATGGGTTAAGGGCTAGTTGTTTATTAATTTCTTTTAAATTGTTTAGGTTGGCAATATTTTCTTTTGAAGAAAAGAAGGCAATATATATGGGTTTACCCATGGGTGATGTACCGATTTCTTCCAACTTTAGCCTGTCAGAATTCTGGTCTGCTACTTTCAGGTATTCTATCAACTTTTCATAAGTAAACAGCATCCTGTCAGCACCAGGTTTGAACCCAAAAAACTGTTCAGGTGATTGAAGGTTTTGTGAATTTAGTTGTACGCTTGTGATTGCCAAAAGGGAAATAAATATCAGTTTCTTCATAATTACAAAATTAACGTTTAGGTATTGGTTTCTAATTTCACTAATAAAATTGTAGTAGTTAAGATTTAAATTCGAATACCCATTACTATTATGTCATCGGTTTGTTCTATGCCTAATTTCCAGTTTTCAATAGTATCTTCAAGTATTCCTTTTTGAACATTCATGGGTTTGTTATGTATTTCTAATAATTTTCTTTTAAAATTAGCATACATGAACTTTAAGCGTTTTTCACCTCCAAGCTGGTCAGCATAGCCATCTGAAAACATGTAAAAAACATCATTGTCCATTAATGGGATTTCATGATTTGTAAAGGAGGGCTTTTCATTATGATAGATTCCTACAGGCATTCTGTCTGCTTTTATTTCGATTATTTCATTATTACGAATTATCAGCAATGGATTAAAAGCTCCTGAATATTGCATTATTTTAGTTTTTAAGTCAATAGCACATAATACCATATCCATACCATCAACTGCTTCACCCTTTTTTCCTGTTTGGTGTAATGCACGTTTAATTCTTTTTCGCATTTCATTTAATACCTGATTTGCCTGGGTGATTTCACTTTTTCGAACAATTTCGTTAAGATAAGAAATACCCAGCATGC
The DNA here is from genome assembly GCA_039714415.1 of Bacteroidota bacterium. Taxonomy (GTDB): domain Bacteria; phylum Bacteroidota; class Bacteroidia; order Bacteroidales; family NBLH01; genus NBLH01. The sequence goes on along the minus strand of JBDLJL010000100.1, from coordinate 5,853 downwards.
TCATAATTGCCCCGGGAACTCCATGTCCCGTGCAATCAGCGATAGCAATTATAATTTTTTGTCCGATTTGCCTTATCCAATAAAAGTCTCCACTAACTATATCCCTGGGTTTAAAAAGGATAAAGTTTTCCGGTAATATTTCATCAATATAGGCTTCTTTTGTTAAAACCGCTGTTTGTATTCTTTGTGCATAAATGATACTGTCACTAATGTGTGTGTTTTGAGAAGAAAGCATATCACGTTGTGAGGTGATTTTTTCATTTTGGACCCTTAATTCTTCATATACTTCCTCAATTTCCTGCTTTTGTTGTTGTAGTTCACCGGTTCGTTTTTCTATTACTTTTTCTAATTGTGCTTTTTCTCTATGCAAACGAACTGCGTTAAGTTTTACCACTGTCCAAATTGCAATTACGATTAAAATCAGATAAAGTATTTTTAAATATATTGTTTTATACCAGGGGGTTGTTATTGTAAAATTGAATTTAGCCGCGTTACTTTCTATTCCATATATATTTTTTGCTTTGACCCAAAATGTATAGTCTCCTTCATTCAAATTATTGAAATTCCTTTTCGTTTCTTTTGACCATCGAGACCAGCTACGTAATTTACGATCGCCTTCTAATTTGTAGCTATACAAAATATCATCTTCATTGATAAAGAAAGGAAGTATGTATTTGAAGGTTATATTATTTTGTTCGTAGTCTAATATAATATTATCTTTAAAAGTTTTTTTGCCTTTGGAAATTATCAAATCTTTACCAGCTTCTATACCACAAATTACTGTTTTTAGCTGATTATTTAGTTTGTAATTTTTAGTTAAATCAATTTGAATAAGACCCTGTTTGGTTAAAACCCATAAATTTTTATTTGAATCCGTTTGGAAAGAGTAAAATTTTGGCAATTGTCTATAAATGATTGATTCAGTTATGGCTTTTCCTGATTCATATTTAATTGCCAGTAGTTTAAGGCTGTCATCAGCGAATATAGAAACAAAAAAACTATTTGGGGTATTGAATTGAATTTGTTTGATTTCTCCTTTTAAGTTGTTTAATATACCTGCGAATAAGGTGGTGTCAGGATAAAAAGAACCCTTATCAAAATGATAACGGTATATTCCTTTATTTGTAATAAAGTAATCATTTCCTTTATACTGAAAAACAGTTGAAAATGTTAATTCGTTTTCTTGTAAATCTTCTTCAAATCTACGGGCTTTGTAATTGTTGATTTCACCTTTCACCGGTTCGAGGAGAATAGGATTGTTTTTTTCAATAATCCATAGTTTTCCATTTATGGTTTCTTTTAAACTTAAAGTGTCGGAATCAAAAGTATACATTGGAATACTGGTAACCCAATTATTATTTTCCCAGCTAACAGAAAAAAGTCGATTATTCTCAAAAAAGTAAAATTTGTTTGAATTGACAGATGGAAAAAGATTCCTGGTAATATGCCCCGAAATAAAATTAATTGAATTCTTTTCAGCTTCAAAAATGGAGTACCTGGAATTAGTGATAATAGATTGATTGTTTTTATCTGATTTTTTGATATTTAAGAGGTTTAAAAAATAGGTATCGCCAATTAAAACAGAATCACCCAAGAGGGAAAATCTGTTTTTTTTGTGGTAGTAAATCCCTTTATTGGAACTGCAATAAATTGTATTATTGCTTCTTATGATGTCTTTTGGTATGCCTTTTAAACCTAATCTTTGATCCCAATAAGTGTAAGGTGATGATACTTCAATTTTGGACAATCCATATTCACCTGAAGCCCATAAAATGCCATCTATATCTATATACAAGTGGCGAATGTTGTTACTGATCAGTCCATCTTTTTTACTTAAGTTTTGTTTTATTTCACCATTCTCTGATATGATATAAATGCCATTGAACCCCGTGGCAATTGCAAAAGTACTATCATCTATTTTTACTCCGTGGGCTGGTAAATTTCTTCTTAGCTCCTTATTTGTTTTTTTTATAAGGTTTGTTTTTGAGTTGCTAAATTGAATTAGAATTGAATCAGTGGATGTAGCATTTTTATCATATATAAAAAATCCATTTTTGGCGGTTGAAATAAGAATTTTTCCATTTTTATATGGTAACATAAAGCGTATAACATGCTTTTTTAACTCTTCCGTTTTGGGAACAACTTTTAAATCATTACCTTTTAGTACAAGCAGGCCTACATCTCTTTGTGAAAGATAAATATCATTAGCCACTTTAAATAAAGAATGAACTGAGCTTTTATGCTCCCAGGTTTTTATTTTGGTATTTGCAGGAGTTGGGGGTAGTTTAAAAAAAAACAATCTCCGTGATGTTGAAAAATATACGCCTTTATCAGTTGTACATATATTCCATACCTCAGAAAAATTTGAATTTTCTTTGTCCAGTTGATTACTTAAGGAACGATACTTTTTCCCACCTAATGAGTCTTCGGCCAAATATCCAAATTCACCAGAAGCACCAACATAGATAATCCCTGACTTGTCAATACTTATTGAACGTACATAAGTGTTTTTTTTTACAGGAATTTTTTTCCATAATTTACCGTCAAATTGGAGTATGTTTTCAAATGAAGCCAAATATAGGATTCCATCATTATCTCTAATACTGGCCCATACTTCAGTACTCCCGTCATAATTATCCGGTTCGTAACTTTTAATGAACGGAAGACCTTTTTCCTGGGAAAAGGAATAAGACACTTTAAGCAAAAATACAATACAAAAGAGCAGATAAAGTTTTAAATAATCAGGCATGTATTTCTGATTTGGGTATTAATTACCTAATTTAAGGTTATCTAAAGATAATAATTTATAGTTAATTTGTTGTAATCGAATAGTTTATTTCCTTATCACTATTGTTTTTTATTTCTATTTTATATGCCGAGCGTATTTGTGGTTCCCAATTAACATAACATTCAGCTTTGTGCCTGATATCTTTTTTAATGAGGCTACCCTTTTCATCATATACGTGTAATTTAATTACATTATTACCTGTTCCAATTACGCTCACTTCAGCTAGTTCCTTAGCTTTAAACATAACCCAAAAAGAATTTGTTCCATTTGGGGCTAATTGATGGTTCCCAACTCTTGCACCTCCAATAACGCCCCTTGAAGCTTGCAACATAAAAATGCCTTTTTTAATTTTATCTGCCATGGCAATTAATTCTTTATCACCATTAGCAAACATTATTGCCCGATTTAACATCATTTTTATATTTTCAGAGTTTTTGGTTTCTTCTTCTACCTTATTTATTTTTGTATCACTTGGTCTTAAATCAGTAATCTTGTTTTTTATTAAAATTTCCGCCGCAGCAATTAAGGCTGTTGCACTTTTATACTCGTACCCATAGTGTGCTAGTTTTATTGCGATCCGGGTAGATTCTACTTTTGAAAATTTCACATTGTTTTTTTTATTTTTATTAAAATCGGATTGTGCAAAAATTTCAGTTGACATTAACACAATGGTAAATAGTAAAGCTATTATAATAGATTTCATTTTTCGTTTTTTTATGGTTACTAATTTAAACTAAAAATGTAATTTTAAAAGTACAACATTTTTATTAAGTTTTCACATATATTCTAAAACTGTATTATCTAAAGATTATATTAAATTAAAAAGTTGAATATTGCTAATTTACGAAATAATTAGTTGCAAAAGTTTATTTTTAATGCGATTTTTGATGTTTTTGTCTAATAATGAGATAAATAAATGATGAATAACAAAAATAATGATAATGAGATAATTAGAAAATAATTTAGAAAGAATTAAGTTACAGTTTTAAATTGCGACTCAGAACCTCTTTAAATTCTTTTATTCTAATGGGTTTCGTAATAAAGTCGTCACAACCTGCACTTTTTGATTTTTTTCTTTCTTCTTCCAGGGTATATGCTGTTTGAATTACAATTGGGACCTCAGGTTTTAGTTTTTTTATTATTTTTGTGGCTTGATAACCATCCATAACCGGCATTTTAAGATCCATTAAAACCAAATCAATATCAGGATTGTTTGTGAAAATATCAACTGCTTCTTGTCCGTTTGTTGCTTCTAATATATTACATTTAATGTTTATTTGAGATAAAATTTCTTTGATAAACAAAAAATTAATTTCTTCATCTTCGACAATCAAAATTTTACATTCTTTTATTTGTGCATTTTTTTTGACTTTTTCTTCTTTTTCTGTTATTTCTTTTTTCAGAATAGCCAGTTTATATGGAATGTTAAAATGGAATGTTGCCCCTTTACCTAATTCTGATTCAGCATTAATTTTGCCACCAAGCAATTCTGTGTTAAGTTTGGCAATGGTTAAACCCAGTCCCAGCCCACCAAAATCAATAGAAATTTCTTCATTAGCCTGAACAAATCGGTCAAAAATGTTGTAGGTTTTTCCCTGCTCAAAACCAATTCCGGTATCCTCAATGAAAAACTCCAGGGTTTGGCCATTTAATTTATATTTTATTTTTACAAAACCTTTTTTTGTAAATTTTATAGCATTTTCAATTAGGTTTGTTAGTATTTTAAGTAGTTTGGGTTCATCTGTATATATATTACTTTCATCATCAGTTAAATTTGTTTCCACTAATAAATTTATTCCTTTTTTGTCTGATGAGTATTTGAATTCTTCAACAAGGTTAAGAATAACATAATTTAAATTTACTTTGCTGGTGTTGATATTAACTTGCCCGGTTTCAAGCTGTGAAATTTCAATGATATCATCAATGATTTTTAAAAGTTGATTACTGCTTTTTGTTATTACATCTGTATAATATTTGCATTTTTTAGTTGCATGCTCCTGACTTTTTAACAGATTAGAGAAGCCAATAATCCCGTTAAGTGGCGTCCTTATCTCATGCGACATATTGGTTAGGAACACGGATTTTAGTCGGTCGCTTTCTTCTGCTTTTTCTTTCGCAATAGAAAGTTCACCATAACTTTCTTCCAATGCATCAGTAGTTGTTTTCAGTTCTTCCATGCTTGCGCGAATTTCTTCTTCACTTGTTTTTAGGTCTTGATTTTGCAGTTCTTTTTCATGTGTTTCTTTATTTGCTTTTTTAATTGCCCGAGTGGCAAAGCTTTTTTCAAAATATAGAACTGCTGTAATAATTACTAAAGCAACCGTATGACTAATCAATCCAAACCGAAAGTATTCTTCATTTTCAGGTGAGTAGGCAATAGCAAATAAAAAAATCCTGATAGTAGAAGCTAAAATTAAAATGGCATTAATAATTAAAATGTAACGTGAAGCATATAATACACCTAGGCTTAGTAGAGCTAAAATTACATAGAATCCATCAATGTATTTATACATAGCCGAAACATCTTTCTGCAATATATTCATGGTTATTAAAAGGATAATTACCAACCCTAAGGAGATGATATTTCCGGCCAGCTGAACTCCTTTTTTTCTTAAAATAACCAGTGAAATAATTAAAAACAATCCTGTTATAACCGAAGAGGCAATTGAAATAATGGAAGCCTTAGATCTTTCAATAAATATTAATTCCTGTATTACACTTACTAAAATAATTAATAACCCTACGAAAATTATTGATATTAAAAACTTTGTTTTAATATTATCAAAAAAACTTAATTCTTGTTTTGGGGTGAAGTAATTAAAAATTTTCTTCATGCTTATTGATTGTTTTTTTTCATGCTAAAATGATAATATGCTGCTTGAAGTGTATAATAATAAACATTCACCACTCAATATACAACACTCAACATTCAATGATTTAACACTTAATATATAAATTTACAATTTCATTTTTTTATTTTCCATTTTTTACTTGTTTATTGCTTATTGTATGTTGCTTATTGAATGTTTTTTCATGCTAAAATGATAATATGTTGCTTGAAGTGT
>JBDLJL010000099.1:0-20363 GCA_039714415.1 Bacteroidota bacterium | reverse complement strand
AAATATATCCTATAGATAACCCAAACCAAATAGCATCTTATCATTATGGACAGGATGTACTTGTAGGTACTACAAAAGAGCTTAAGCAAAAGAGCCCACCGGGTTTTGAACGGGGAAAGCTAATTTGTGCCAACGGATTAACAACTTTGTATGTTTCGGGAACAGCATCAATATTGGGCGAAAATACTGTAGGGCACAATGATATAAAAAAGCAAACTATAACAACCATTAATAACATTAATCTCATACAAAAAGAAGCTGCCCAAAAGCAAAATAGAAACTTTAGTGAAGCAAATCAATTAAAACATATACGGGTTTACATAAAAGAGCAAAAAGATTTTCAGTTAATAAAAGAAATATGCACCAAAGCCTATGGAGAAATTCCTATAGTGTATGTTATCGCTGACGTTTGCCGTCAAGACCTGTTAATTGAAATTGAAGCTGAATATGGGAATTAACAATAAAATATACTAATATGAGCAAGTTTAATTATAAAATAACACCGGGTATATATTTAAGGAATTATAGTAAATTTATTACTTTATTAACTTTTGCACTGCTTTTAATAATATCGTGTGAAAATAATTCAAACAACGAAAGTACAAAAATAACTATCTTGTATCCTCAGGATAGTACCCTGTTCCCACCTGAAATTACTGCGCCAAGCTTTCGGTGGTCTGATGACTCGGAAGTGGAAAATTTATGGGAAATTACTGTAAAAGATCCTAGTGGTGCAATTATCGTTAATACTAAAACAATATTAAAGCACTGGCAACCTGAAAAAGAAGAATGGACATTGATGAAAGAAAGTGCAAAAACTGAAAGTATTGCCATTTCAATAAAAGGGGTATCATCGGATTCCAATACAAAAAACACAACCGGTGCAACAATAAGAATTTTATGTTCAGCAGATGAAGTAGGGGCACCAATTTTCTTCCGCTCAGTACCACTTCCATTTAAATTTGCACGCGAAAACCTTTCAAAAGTAAGTTGGCATTTAGGCAATATTAGTTCTGATGAAAAGGCACCTGAGGTATTAAAAAATATACCGGTATGCGGTAATTGTCACTCATTTTCAGCTGATGGGCGATATTTAGCCATGGATGTAGATGCCCGTGATGAAAAAGGCGCCTTTGTAATTACTGAGTTTGAAGAAAAAACGCAACTTAAAGAAGATAAGCTAATAAATTGGAGTGATGCCCAAAATGGGGAATTTACCTATGGATTGTTATCGCAAATTTCACCTAATGGACGCTATGTGGTCAGTACACTTAAAGATTGCGAAATTTTTGTTGATCGTAATAATATGGAATACTCCCAACTATTTTTCCCTTTTAAAGGGATTTTAGAAATTTATGACCGGGAAACAAATAAATATTATGAATTAGAAGGTGCTAATGATACTAATTATGTACATAGCAATCCGGCCTGGAGCCCTGATGGTAAGTATATTTATTTTAGCCGGTCAAAAGCTGCCCATTTTGAGGAAAGTGGAATTCATCATGGCTCATTGCCAACAAATCATAAAGTATATAATCAGTTTTTGCAACGCTTCCTTGATCGTGAAAAGCTATTTAAGTTTGATATTTACCGCATACCTTTTAATGATGGAAAAGGTGGAAAAGCAGAGCCGCTTGCAGGTGCTTCAAACAATAATCTGAGCAACTATTTTCCGAAAATTTCACCTGATGGTAAATGGGTAATATTTACCCAGTCAGAGAGTTTTATGCTTTTACAAAAAGACAGCAAGTTAAAGATTATCCCTGCCGGGGGTGGTAATGCAAGAACTTTAAATTGCAACACGAACAATATGAATTCATGGCACAGTTGGTCGCCAAATAGCAAATGGTTGACTTTTTCATCAAAAGCAAATGGTCCTTACACACAATTATTCATAACCCATATAGATGAAAATGGCTATGATAGCCCCGCTATACTTCTTGAAAATTTATCTATAAAGGGAAGAGCTGCCAATATCCCGGAATTTGTAAATACATCTCCTGATATGAAGCTTGAAATAGACCCGGTCTTTCTTGAACAAAACGATTTTGCACTCCGAACCGCCCAAATAAAAGGTAAGGAAGGCAACCTAAAAGAAGCAATTACGATTTTTAACAAGGTTATTAACAAAAGCCCTAAAAATCACGAAGCATATCATGGAAGAGGTGATATGTATGCAAAACTAAATCAAAGAGATAATGCAATCAGTGACTTTAATACAGCAATTAAAATAAAACCGGATATTTCAGGCTATTACCTTTCAAGAGGTACCTTATTGGGCGAGATGGGTGATTTTGTTGCTGCATATAAAGATTTAGCTAAAGCCATTAAGCTCGATAAATATTCATTTATGGCTTTCAGCAACCGTGGCTTGCTAAAAGTAAAAGAAGGAAAGCCTGATGAAGCAATCGAGGATTATTACAAATCTATAGCACTGAACCCGGAAGCTGCAATGACTTACGTGAATTTAGGTGCTGCCAAAGCGATGAAAAGGGATCTTGCCGGAGCCTTAAAAGAATTTGAATATGCTTCTAAATTAGATAAAAATTTTGCTATGCCTTACATTGCAAAAAGTATGGTGAAAATACAACAAAAAAACATACAGGGTGCTATTCGTGATTTAGATATTGCCTTGCAGTTAGAACCAAATAACTTTAACGCTTTAAGACAACGTGCAAGATTATATGTTGATACCAAAAATTTCCAATCAGCAATTAATGACCATAATAAAATGATAGAATTGCAACCAAATAATGGACTTCTGTATTTTAACAAAGCCCTTATTGAAATTCATTCAGGAAACAAAAATGCTGCATGTAAAGATTTTCAATTAGCAAAAGATAAAGGTTATTTGGAAGCCGAAAAGTTGTTGGCAAAATATTGCAAATAGGATTGGTTTGCATAATAGAAAAATAAGGGCACTATGAAAAAACCACCTTTATTTTCTTATATAAAAACTTTCTGGGTCAACCGCTTTTCCGTTTTTCCAAACTTCATAATGCAAATGCGGTCCGGTTGACCTACCTGTGTTTCCAACCAGGCCAATAATATCACCATGCTTAACTCTTTGCCCCTTTTTCACCTTGATTTTGCTCATGTGGGCATACACACTAACATAACCAAATCCATGATCAATTTTAACATGCTTACCATAACCTATTGAAAAAGCAGCTTTGGTAACAATACCTTTCCCTGTGGACATAATTCTCTTACCACGTTTGGCTACAAGGTCTACACCATTATGCATTTTAAAACGTCTTAAAATAGGGTGTTTACGCATACCAAAGCCTGAACCAATTTTCTGTAAATCATTGTAATATAATGGAAAGATCGAAGGGATTCGAGCTAGCTTTTTTTCTCGTTCTTTTGCTAATTCAATAAGTTCATCAAATGATTTGGATTGAATAATCAGTTTTTTTGATAAAACATCAATTCTTTTCGCAGTTGAAATTAATAAATCAGAATTTAACAATCCATCATATTTTTCATAAGCATTTATACCACCAAAACCAGCTTTTTTAATTGATTCAGGCATAGGTTTCACTTCCAAAATTTTCCGATAAGAATCTTCTTCCTGCTTTTGTATCCACATCAATTCATTGTCAGCTTTGGCCATTCTTTCATTTAAAAGCTCAAATTGAACCAAAAGGTTTTGTCTTTCATTATCCAGTTGTTTTTTTTCTTTATGCTGAATAATATTAGAAACAACTACATATAATACAGCAGAAACGGTAAAAACAAACAAAAATTTTAACACAAAACTTTTGTAAAATTTTAATTTAAAACTAACTTTCTTCTTTTCTTCTGCATTGCCATCTGCATATAGTCGATAAGTATGCATAATTTTTATTTTTATAATTTTTTTAATTTTTTTAAAATTCCTAAACAAAAGATTACCCTTAAAGCAGATCGTTTTTAAGATCCTACCTACAAATAATTGTATATCTTTTTTCTTATTTTGTAATAATAATATTACATCTGTGTGGGTAACTATGCATAATCCCGGATTATTTTCCGGTTTACATTTACATGGAATTTTTTAAATACTTTTTACAATCTAATAAAAATTGTTTTTAAAATTTCAGCGTGCAAAAGTAAAAAGAACTTGGAAATAGGATAATTTTTTGCTAATTTATTGCCATAATTTAACATTTTTTAAGAACGTTAGCTCTGTATTAAAACAAAACTTTACAAATAGTCAACCGCTGAATATCAGAAAGATAGCCACAGAAACAAAATAAGTAAGGCCTTTTTATTCTTAATAATCAGCAAGTTTGCACTAAATTTATAATTCAATTATAGTTCATCATTTATTTTTAAGTACCTTAATTTTAATTTCGTTGTATTTTTTGGCATAATATTTTTACAGCTACGCTGTACCACACACCTAACTAGCATTTCAGAAGATTTGTTTTTTATCCAACTAAAATTAAGGTTTGACCAACCTGGCGATATCTGTATTTAAATAGAGCAATTAATTTTATTATTAACAATACCCTTTTGGTTCTAGTTTAGCCAGGTTGGGTAATTACCAGTTATGGAATTTTTATTTGCAGCCAATACATGGGGTGATCCAGCAGCAATGACATAACCACCTTTTTCACCACCTTCAGGACCTAAATCAATAATATAGTCCGCATTTAACATGATGGTGGGATGATGCTCAGAAATAACAATGGTATTTCCATTTTGCACCAATTTATCAAATAATAAAATCAAATTCTTTACATCTTCAAAATGCAAACCTGTAGTTGGTTCATCAAGCAGAAAAAGTGATTTGCCGGAGGTAGCTTTCATTAATTCTTTTGCCAGTTTTAGACGTTGCAACTCACCCCCTGAGAGAGTATTTAAGGTTTGGCCAATTTTTAGATAAGCCAAACCAGTTTCATTTAAAGTATCCAGTTTTTTACTTATTTTATCATTATCCCGGAAAAGATCCGCTAATTCTTCTATACTCATTTCCAGGACATCAGCTATGCTTTTTTCTTTATATTTGAATACTAATGCTTCTTTCACATATCTTTTACCGGTACATTTTTCACAAACGGTATCAACATCTGCCAGAAAATCCATGCTAATCTTTATTGTTCCCTGTCCTTTACAATGTTCACATCTTCCACCTTTTGTGTTTAGCGAAAAATAAGATTTCGTTATTTTTTTGTTGCTTTTTTTAGCCTCTTTTGCAAAATTATCACGAATAAGCTCAAAAACGCCACTAAAACTTGCAATTGTTGATCTGGACGATCCGCTGGGCAATGATTGGTCTGCCCAAATATAATTTTCAAATTTTGAAACCCTTTCTAAACTTTTACAATTTACAGGCTTATTCATTTTTAATGATTTTTGAAGAACATCGTTTAACAAAGATGTTTTTCCACTGCCTGAAACCCCGCTAATAACATTAATGCAGGAATCATAAAAGTTTACATCAATTTGTTTTAAATTATTCGCAAAAGCACCTTTTATGGTAATTGCTTCATTTTGCACATTATTATAGGATCTATAGAGAGGAACCTTCTTATCATTAAGGTATTTTGCAGTTTTTGAGATTTTAGAAGCTAGGATTTTTTCCAAACTTCCTTCTGCAATAATATCGCCTCCATTTATACCTGCCCCCTCCCCCATATCAATCAAATAATCTGCTGCACGGATAATATCCTCATCATGTTCAGCAACAATAACAGTATTTCCAAGATTACGCAGGCTTTTTAAAATCCCTATCAATTTTTGGTTATCTTTTGGATGCAATCCTGCTGTGGGTTCATCCAAAATATAAGTGATTCCTGTTAATTCAGAACCCAGCATCCCGGCAAGACGAACACGCTGGGTTTCACCTCCTGAAAGGCTATTGGTTAATCGGCTTAATGTAAGATAGCCAAGACCAACACTTTTAACAAGCTTTAAACGACGGATAATTTCATGAGCCAAAGGCTTAAAAATTTGTTGCTCATCTGTAGTTAAATTTTCACTTGCCTGTTGAAAAAAGGAAAGTGAAGCAGTTATAGATAATGCGCTTAATTCACTAATATTTATATTATTGATTTGAATAGATAGAGCCCTTTTTTTCAAACGTTGCCCTTTACAAGCAGTACAACTTTCTTTTTTCATTAAAGGAAGTAACAATTCAGCTCTTTTATCAGCCTGTTTGCGCTGAAACTCTTCCAATATATGACCGGAAAAACCAATCCATTTCGATTTAAATTGTTGAGTACCCTCTCTATTCCCCCTCTTAAAATGCCAATCCACATCAAAAACCTCATCACCACATCCATCAAAAGCAATTTGTTTTTCTTCATCTGATAAATCATTCCAGGGAATGGAAAAATTGATATTTTTTTTGATTCCAACTGATTGTAATATGGCCACATACCGCCCATCAGCTTCGCCATAGAACTTTCCGGTTTTCGTGCCATTCAAAGCACCATTTATAGCTGATTTATCAGGGTTCGTTATTACTTTTTCTATATCCGGCACATAAGAAAATCCAAGTCCGCCACACGCATCACACCAGCCTTGTGCCTGGTTAAATGAAAAATGCGAAGCAGTCAATTCTTCCGCTTTATCGGAAAAACGTAACTGCCCAATACGAGAATACAGAAGGCGGTAATAATCATAAATCTCGGTTAAGGTACCTACAGTGGAATGTTCGTTAGCTTTTAATTTTTTTTGCTGCAATGCAATTACCGGTGTCAACCCACTTGCCTGCTCAAATTCAGCTTGTTTTTGACTGCCTAACTGAGCTCGAACGTAAGGCGAAAAACTATCATTAAATAAGCTTCGGCTTTCAGCATAAATGGTATCAAAAATTAATGAAGACTTACCACTTCCTGAAACACCGGTTATTACAACCAATTTATTATAAGGAATTTTAACATCAATATTTTTAAGATTATTAGTTCGTACAGCCTTAAACCAAATATGTTGATATTCTTCTACTTTAATTTCCGGTCGTTTTACTTCTGATATAGAATTCTGCCATTTCGCCAATTCCTGTCCGGTTAAAGACCGTTTTGAACCCTTTATTTTTTCAGGATTACCTTCAAAAACCAATTCACCCCCCTGTTTGCCACTTCTGGGACCTAAATCAATAATATAATCTGCTGCTTTAATAAATTGCAAATGATGTTCTATGACAATTATTGTGTTTCCACCTTTCAACAGTTTTCTAAGCGATTTAAAAAGTATATTGATATCATACAAATGTAAACCACGAGTAGGTTCATCAAGCACATATAAGGTTTTTCCAGTTGAAGGTCGGCTTAACTCAGATGCCAGTTTAATTCTCTGAGCCTCACCACCTGAAAGTGTTGCCGAACGTTGCCCAAGTTTCAAGTATCCCAGACCAAGGTCATTTAAAACCTCAACATAGTGAACAATTTTATTATTATCTGCAAAAAAATCAAGCGCCTCTTGAACTGAAAGCTTAAGGACATCAGAAATACTTTTATTTTTATGTTTTATCTGGAGTGTTTCGGTTTTGAAACGTTTTCCATTACAGTCAGCACAAGGCAATTCCACGTTTTCCAGAAAATGCATTCCTGTTTGAATGTAGCCATTTCCCTGACAAGTTTCGCAGCGGCCACCTTTAACATTAAAAGAAAAGTGCGATTTTGACCATTTTTTCTGCTTTGCCTCCGGCAGTTTTGCATAAAAGTCCCGGATTTCATCAAACAATTTGGTATAAGTTGCCGGGTTACTACGTGAAGTCTTTCCAATTGGCGATTGGTCAATTTCAATAATTTTATCAATATGTTCTAAGCCCGTAATTTGTTCAAATTCACCAAAATCAACCCGTGCATTGTGCAACCTACATCGTAAATAATTAGCTAAAGTGTGCTTTAACAAACTTGATTTGCCAGCACCTGAAACACCACTAACAACCGTTAAACAATTCAGGGGAAACTTTACATCAATATTTTTAAGATTTCTTGACTTTGCCCCACTTATTGTTAAATAATTTTCATTGCTCCGGTGTTTTATATTTTCAATTCTTTTTCCCCCTGATAAATAAGCAGCTGTTTGACTATCTGTATTTTTCTTTGCCAGATTACCCCAGTTTGGCTGTTGCCCGCTATAAATTAATTTACCACCATTTACACCGGCATGCGGTCCCAATTCAATAACATAATCTGCCTTACGGATAATTTGCTCATTATGGTCTACCGCTATCACCGTATTTCCATTATCACGAAGCTCCAGAATTTTTTGCAGTAACTTATCCATTTCAGAAGCATGCAAACCGGCAGCAGGTTCATCAAAAATATATAATACACCACGCAACTTACTGTTAATTTGTGTGCTTAAACGAATGCGTGCTGCTTCACTTCCTGAAATAAAGGGTGCTGCCCTTTCCAAAGATAAGTAACCCAGGCCTAAATCCTTGAGCAATACTATTTTCTTTAAAACTTCCTGTTTTATTGGCTCACCTACATTCTTTTCATCACTTGAAAATTGAATATTTGCAAAGAATACATTTAGCTCATCAATAGTAAGCCTGAGCAGTTCCGTAATATCGTTATCATGAAACTTAACACTTAAAGCTTGTTTGTTGAATCGACTACCGGAACATTCATCACAGGTTTTTGTACGAACAAAACGCAGGATATTTTTATTACGGTCACGTTTCAAAATTTCTTCCATAACAGGGATTATCCCCTTGTAATAACCTTCTTCACGTGGTTTTGCCGTTATCCCTTTCCATTTCATACGCGATTCCAGCGAATGTTTACCAAAAAGGATTTTTATTTTATCGCTGCCATATAAAACCACATTTTTCTGGTAATCAGTTAAATCTTTCCAGGGAATATCAACTGTAAACCCCTCTGACCGGCAAACCTGATCCATTACATCAATAGTAACCTGCGAATAAACCGTGTAACCAGTGGGTGTTGTAATAACCAACGCACCTTCACGTAAGGTTTTATTGGCATCTGCAATTAAAAGCTCTGAATCTATTTTTTCAGATACACTTAAACCCTTGCAATGCGGACATGCACCTTCCGGCTTATTAAAAGAAAATAGACTTCTATTAATTTTTACTTCTTTATCGGAACTTTTTCCCAAACGGGCAAAAAGCAAGCGTAATAAATCGTGCAAACCAGTTAAAGTCCCTACTGTTGAACGTGGCGAGCTATTATAATTTTTCTGTTCCAAATGGATAGCAGGCTTTAAGCCACTAATGTGTTCCACTTCAGGGCGGCGCAATTTATTTAAAAATTGGCGGGCATGTATTGAATAGGTTTCCAAATATCTGCGCTCAGCATCTTTATATATTACATCAATAGCCAAAGATGATTTACCAGACCCGGAAACCCCTGAAATAACAGTAAATTGATTATGAGGGATTTCAATATCAATATTCTTCAGGTTGTGATGGGTTACACCTTTGAGTTTTATATGGTTCATTTTGCATTTCTTAATTGGAACACTAATGAACACGGAACTTCACTGACTTTTATAATTATCTGCGATAATCAGTGTTTCTCCGTGTATTTCGTGTTTCTATTATTCTTACTTTGTTTTTTTAATTGGAGCACAAACGACACTGACGAACACTGAACCTCACGGATATTATTTAAACCATCAGCGATATTCCGTGTCTTTCATATACTCCGTATTTCTATTAAACAACACTTTGCTTTTTCTTTTATTTTTCAACTTGTGCAGTAACACTTATCCCTATCCCTATGGGTACTTTTTCCCAAATTCCCTGACTTGTTTTTCTATAATAAGTTTTCTTCAATAATGCTGCACTAAATAATAAACTTCCCTGACCTAAATCTTTAACATGTTCCAGTGTGATTAAAAAATCACCATCAACAACAATATTTTGGGATTTTAAATCTATGGATATTTTTTCAGCTACTTTTTCATTTGGTAAGCTAATATAAATTGGTTTTTGCAAAATATTTTCAAATCTCTTTTTATCACGAACCCGATAAATATTCAAGCGGTAAAATATGGAATCATAAGTACAAACAGCTATACTTATATCCACTTTTTCCAGGAAAGCAGTTTTTTTCACTTTCAATAATAATCCAAGCTCATACCCTAACTTATTATCTTTAAAACCTGCCTGCATCCTCTTCGATTTGCTTTTCACCCCTAATATCTGTCTTATAAATTTTTTCGGGTTTATAACTACTTCATCTATCTCGTAGGTTTTTTTCTTTAGTTGAATATTCCAATTATTTAGTTTCTTGTACTCAGAAGTTTTTATGGCATAAGGAAGGTATCCAACACATGAAAAAAGAATAGTATCATTATCCAAACCTGAGCCAATATCAATTTTATAACTCCCACTCATATCAGAGGTTGTTCCCACATTCTTTCCAACAATACCAATATTCACAAATTCAATTGGTATTTTAGTTGTGCCTTCCAACACTTTTCCTGAATATATTTGACCTAACAAGGAATTAGAAACCAGAAGAAATAGTAAAGATATTTTTCTCATATTATTTAGGATTTTAAATAGTTTACTGTTTGTATTTTTTTATACGAAAAATATTAATTTAGCTAATATTTTTTCAATTATGGTTTAGCCTGCGAATATACAGAAAGTTGGATCTTTAACAATCACAAAAAAATAATATTTATGATAAAAAAACTGCTAAAGTTAAACATACCAACGCTTATGAAAATGCAGCGGTTGAAGTAGAATCATTGCTTTTGGAAGAAGAACTGATAAAACAGGGGAAAAAAGTTTACCTCTTGATAAATATCTAATACAAATTTACAATAATTAGTGTTTGTCCATAAAGTCAAAGCTTTTCGATTTGTCGATGTGTTAAACTTTTATTGAAAGATGTAGAAGTTGGCAGTATGCGGCTTACAGTATGCAGTAGCTATGCAAAGCCTGCCTACTGGGAACTGAAGACTGTTCCAGTTTCAACATAGTAAAAAACATTAAAATACGTAAAACGCTGACTTTAAAGACACACTCTAATTAGCTTACATTTTCTAATCATAAAAATATATATTAAAAAATGCGGCTCTGTTAACCCATATTTCTATTGGTTAAATACCTTAAATATTTACGAGTTCAGACAATTCGTTATCAGATAAATTACCAATCCATTTTTCGCCTGCTGAAACTGTTAAATTTGCAAGTTCTTTTTTGGCTTGCAACATTTCGTTAATTTTTTCTTCAAAGGTGTCTTTCGTAATTAAACGATAAACCATTACATTCTTCTCCTGACCTATACGAAAAGCCCTGTCAGTTGCCTGTGCTTCTACTGCCGGGTTCCACCACAAATCGTAATGGATAACGTGATTTGCTTTTGTCAGGTTTAATCCCGTTCCACCGGCTTTAATTGAAAGGATAAATGTTTTCACGTTGTTTTTATCCTGAAAATCTTCAACCATTTGGTCACGTTTTTTTCTTGAAACCCCTCCGTGTAAAAACTGTGCCTGTCGTCCAAAATGATCTTCAATCATTTCTTTTATTATTTCGCCCATTTCCCTGTATTGCGTAAAAATCAATACCTTTTCGTTGCTTTCATATATACTTTGCAGGATATTTAAAAGCATTGTTGCTTTGCCCGATAAATCAGGATTAAAATCTTCTTTTTTTAGAAATTGCGATGGATGGTTGCAAATTTGTTTTAAAGCGGTCATCAATTTGAATACTAAACCTGCACGTTTTATATCGTCTTTTTCGAGTGTCGCCACTTCTTTCATCATACTATCCACAACATTCTTATATATAGCAGTTTGTTCTTTTGTTAACGAAACATATTTGTCGTTTTCAATTTTATACGGCAAATCACTAATGATTGTTTTATCTGTTTTTAGCCTTCTTAAAATAAAAGGCGATGTTATTTTTTTGAATTTATTTAATTGTTTTTCATCCCCATATTTTTCTATTGGTGCAGAAAACTCTTTTTTAAAGTATTTTAACGATCCCAGATAACCTTTGTTTGTAAAGTCGAATATACTCCAATACTCGCTTAACCTATTTTCTACAGGCGTTCCAGACATGGCAATTTTCACAGGGGCTTTTAGTTTTTTTATCGCTTTGGTTTGTTCTGTAGTCGGGTTTTTTATGTTTTGTGCTTCGTCAATAATTACTGTTGCCCATTTAATTTTCTGGAACTTTTCAATATCCCTGCGTATCATCCCATAAGAAGTAATTGTTATATCAAAATCAGTATAGTTAAGCTCTCTTTTTAAGCCATGGTAGGTTAGCATTGACAATGAAGGGGCAAAACGCCCGATTTCTTTTTCCCAGTTTGATAAAAGTGTAGTCGGGACAATAATTAAAGCCTTGTTTTTATTAAGTTTCTGTTCTTCCTTAAAATTTAAAAGCATGGTAATTACCTGTATCGTTTTTCCCAGCCCCATATCATCGGCAATAATGCTTCCAAAACCAATTTTTGAATTATTGTACAGCCATTGATAACCACGTTCCTGATATGGACGAAGTTCTGCTTTTAACGATTCGGAAGTTTCAATTTCTTCAACTTTCAGTAATTCTTGTATTGTTTTACGTGCTTTTGCAGATATTGAAATTTTTGCTTCCTCGTATTCTTCTGTAAGTGCCGACTTTAATAGTTCCTGTCTTGATAATTGTTTGTCATCAGACAAATTATCCAGCATTTTCTGAATCTCGTTTTGGTCGATTAAAACATATTGCCCTTTAATATTAACAACACCCGAAAGCCCTTTGCTTAATTTTTGAAATTCTTTTACCGATATTGTTTTATCGCCTATGGCAACCTGCCACTCAAAATTAAGCATTTCGTCAAGCGAAAGATATGATTTTTCATCGCTTGAGCTTTCGTTTTGTCTTAATAATAATGATGTTTTTGGTTTTACAAGGTTTTTTAAAGCATTTGGCAATAAAATTTTAATACCAAGAAGTTTAACTGTTGGTAATATTTTTAAAAGTACTTCTGTAAATTCATCAGCTCCATAAATTAAATCCTCTGTCCCGTTTGATGCTATATGCGGCTTTAAGCCATCAAAGTCTTTAGCAAGGTTTGCAAGCGGTTGCAGTGCAATGGTTTTTACATTAACAAATTTTTTATCGGTCATAAATTCGTTAAATTCTATTGGTGCCTGCAACGATTTGTTTTTATCCTCAATCAATAATTCAACTGTATAAAAATCATCGCCGCTTTCTTCAAAAGTATCAACTTTAATTACCGGCACATAGTCCTGATGTGTAATATAAAACCTGCTAATCCATTGATAAATAGCATTTGGCATTTCATTTTCGCCAAGTTCGTTAAATGTTTGTGATGAGTTTGTGAAAAACAGCCCGTCAATTTTATCATCGCTTGATTTATAATACCGATCATTTGGTTTCTTTGTAGCCATTAGAAAATAATGCCCCAAAAACATGGAAGATATCGTGATAATTTGTTCATGCTTATTCAAATGCTTAACCCCGGTTGATGTATCCATTACCTGTACCATTTCGGGCGAGACCAATTTCTCTAAACGGCTTAATATTTCCTCGACTTCTTCGTTAATTGCTGCCGGAATCCAACGTACAGTATAACTATTATCTGCGAGTTGTAATAATTGTGGGATAAACGCACTTTGCTCTATCAATTTTAAACTGAAATGATAGCAGTAGTATATAGCTTTTAGTGCATCTGATAACCTGCCCACGTATTTTGCAGGTATATTATTAATAAATTCTATCAGCCTGATAAACCCTTTTTCTCTTGAAAAATGCTTCTCGTCATCATCAGCATATAATATTGTATCGAAATAATATGTTTCGTTATGAAAAATAATTTCAGCATTTTGATATTTTTCATAAACACTTGGTTTTACATCTTCTTGTGCGATTTCCTGTAATTCACGTTTATAAAACCGTGCAAGCGCCCTGTATGCTTTTCTGAGGATTGGCTTAAAATCTTTTCCATAAAAAATCGGCTTTTCCTCAAGAATAGAAAAAATGGTTTCCTGCATATCAGGTATTATTGAAAAATCGCAAGAATAGCCCTTATTTTTCCATTTTGTTTCCTTTTTTATTTCTGCATGTTGTTTTTTCTCTTTTATTTTTTCCGGTGTTAAAAAGAAATCTTTAATGGCAGGAACTTTTATATTGTTATTTTCTACCGGCAAACCAACTTTTTCCAGTTCCTTAAAAATATCCAAGCCGTGCAATTGAAAAACGATAAACGGGTTTTTGTCAATCTCTGCCGAAATAATATAAATTACCGATGCTATATGCTTGCACGGCACAGCCCAATCGGGGCAGGAACAGCTCATATCAAAATCTTTCCACGATGACGGAAAAACATCAATTTTGTTCTTTTTTGCAATATCGTTTAATTCGGGCGGTAATTCCCGGTTAAGCAATTGCGAGAGCAACAAGGGGTTGTCTTTGATAAGGTTTATTAATATATCTTTTTGCGCTTGATTAAATTTCGGTACTGTTACTTCAACCTTGTAAGGCGTACGCCTGCTACCCCTGACTTTTGCCTTTACCGAGTTGTCTTTTATATTTATCTCCTTAACGTATCCATTTCGTGCATAACTCCTGCCACGGGGTAACCTGTTTGAATAATCAATATCTGATAAAGAATTTAACCATTGTTCGCCCCACCATGTTTTTCCAAAATCTGCCATTGACTTTTTTTTCAAAAGTAAATATTTCTTTATCGAAAAGAAGAAATTTGGCAACAACTATTACTTTCAAAACAGTTATTTTATCAACACCTTGTTAAAAAGCATTTAATTGGAATACTGATAAGAATTAAAACCCAAAATTTATCCCAATTGATGGGATAGCCACATAATTCCCTGTCGGGTTTTTGGTAAAATATCCTCCAAGCTTTATGCCTACATTTTTTTTATTATATTGCCAGGCAGCAGTCCAGGTATCACCATTAAAATGAGATCCGGTTTTTCGGTACATATAACCTAGGCTAAATTTATGTGACGAATTATCACGGTTAAATAGATGGTAATATGCATTAGCAATGTTATAGGAATAAATTTTGAAAAAATCATTTTCATCAGGAATAAATAATAAAGAAGTATTTATCCCAAATTTGTACTTAGGTTTATTCTTTTTGGATAATATAATATCTATATTAAAATCTATTTCGGGGGCAATATTGGAATTGATAACTGACATGCCAAACGAAGGGTACAAACTTATGTAATCATGTGATTTATTTGGGTATTTAAGCATTGGTTTTGAACTAAGTTTATTGTTATTTGTCTGGTAAATAACCTTATAAGCAATCCGTTTAGTTAAATCACGGCTTAATATATCTGATTGGATTTTTTCATATAAACTATCTATACTAAATTTATTGATCTTATCAAAATCATTCAAATGATTCACAGCGATTTCTATTTCATTGTATGCAGATAATTTTACAGATAAAGTATAATTAAAAGATTTTATGGCTTGTAAATTATTACGTTCAAAATAAATATCTTTAAATATGCTCGTTTTATTTACTATTCTTATTTTACCGCTATGTACAGCCCATCCTTCATAATATTCATATCGAATATTATAAGCATTATCTTGCATATCTGATTTATCTATTTTTTGAAAATCAGCATAAAATTTTGAATAAACAGTATCAAAATTTGGCATTTTCTCTTTTTTGTTAAAAAGCTGATCTGTCATAATCGTTATTTGCCCGTAATCATCTAATTTAATGATTAATGTATCTTGCTGTGCAAGTGAAATTTGGGCAATAGAAATGCTTAGTACAATAAAAAGTATTGTTCTCATAGTTTTCTCTTTTTAAATTAATATTTGAATTATTTTAATTCAGTTTTCAAAGAAATTAGCTGTTCATTAGCTTCTATATTCACATTATTGTTACCAAACATACCAAAACGAAAAACAAAACGTCTTTTCTTTTTCAATTTTAATTGATTGTTTGGACTAATATTTTGATTATTAACTGAATTATCTGAAATTTCATTTTCCGCAATTAAGTCCGGTAGTTTTTCTTTTACAAAAACGGTATCCGTTTGGGTAATCATTTTAACTATAGTATCATGTTTAATTATTGTATTCTGCTTAATCACAGGAATGTATACAAGTTTGTCTTTTATTAATCTCAGTGTATCTGTTTTCTCGATAATTTTTACTTTTTCCTCTCTTTTTTGATCTTTATATTCAGCAACTTTTTGATTAAGAACTGCTATTTCTTTATTTTTTAGTTTTATTTCATAATTAAATAGAAAACCTAAACTGAATAACATAATTATTGAAGCTGCAGCATAATAAAACCATAAAGGGATTATTCTTTTCTTCTCAAGCCGATGTTCTATTAAGTTCCATGTCCTGTTTTTATTATGTTCGACATCGGAAAAGTGCGTTTCCTCATTTTCATCCAATTGTTTCTTTATAAAGTCATTATATTGCTTGTCGTTCATAATTCAAGTCTTTAATCATTTTCTGTAAAAATTTCTTTGCCCTGCTCAGTTGCGATTTTGATGTTTGTTCACTGATATTCAAGCTCTCTGCAATTTCTTTGTGTGAATATCCTTCCACAACATACATATTAAAAACCGTTCTGTAACCGATGGGCATTTGGGCAATTGCTTTATGGATGTCTTGAATTTCCAGAGTTTCATCAATATGATATTTCTGTTCTAAAATGTATTCATCATCTGAAAATAGAATTCTTTTGTTCTTCCTTAAATGCATTAAGCTTTCATTAATCATAATGGTTTTCATCCAGTTTTTCAGGCTACCTGAATTCCGGTATTCAAACTTTTTAATGTGCTCAAATATCTTAAGAAAGCCCTCTACAACGATATCTTCTGAATCATGTGAATTACCCAGATACCTGAAGCAGGTTCTAAACATTATTTCGTAATAACGTTCGTATAATTGTTTTTGTGCAGCTTGCTTTTTTCTTTTACAAGCCTGCACTAATTCTTTTTCTTCCAAACTCAATTATATATTGGTTGTTTTTTTATTATCGATTTCACTTGTTAATGATTTTAAAGGTTCAAAGGTTGCATAATTATTATTAATTTAGCTAATATTTTTTTGAACTTCAGAACTGATATACATGACAAAAGAATAATTTTGTATCTTTGAACTACATATTTAACACTTTAAGAATACAAATTATGACAACCGTTTCAGTTGATGATAAATATATTGAAACAATCAAATCCTTTACTGATATTCAGACCGCAATGGATATCGCTTTAAAAAGGTATGTAATTGAATTAATTTCCACTAAATTAACAGAGTTATCAAAAAGGAATAATACTTACATTAATAAATATCAGCTTGATTTTGAAACTTTCTCAGATAAAATTATTCATGATGAAAACTATGTTTTACAATTGGAACAGGACAAAGAATTTATTAACTGGGAAGATGATTTAATAGACTGGGAATTTAACTATAAAGGTATAAAAGATTGGAAAGGGAAATTACAAAATATTTTGACAACATAATAAATGATATAAATAATTTTTTCTCAAATGTTGAATATACTATTGACAGAACACCACATAGAGCAATTTTGAGAATTAATGCAACCTACCAGGATTATAGAGTATTTGTTACTGAACTTATCAGTAAAGAGTACCGAAAATATAACTACTATCTTTTAAGTAAAGATTATGTTGTTGTCGGTTTAGATAATTCACAGGATATTAGAGCTATTAAATTGAAGTATAAAAGTATTCCTGACAGTAATGCTGAAAGACTTGTTCCTCATAAACATTTGAAAAACAAAACAATTTTAGAATTAACAGAAGAATATACAATAACTGGCTTTATTGATTGGATAAAGATAAATATACCTGAATAATTATAAGTACTATGATAAAAAATGCATTAAAAAACATCCCACATTTAAACAATTCAATTTTACCAACCCCTATTCATAAACTGGAAAACTTATCCAAAAAATATGACACTAATATTTATTGCATGCGCGATGATATGACCGGTTTTGCATTTGGTGGAAATAAAACACGCAAGCTTGATTATTTAATTTATGATGCCATGCAACAGGGTGCGGACACATTGCTGGCTGTTGGTGCAAATCAATCAAACTTTTGCAGGATAACCGCTGCCTATGGTGCAGCAAATGATTTGGACGTGCAATTGCTTCTAAGTGGCGAAAAAGAAGATCTGCCAAGGGCGAACCTTTATCTCGACCATCTTTTTAATGCTAAAGTTAAACATACCAACGCTTATGAAAATGCAGCGGTTGAAGCAGAATCATTGCTTTTGGAAGAAGAACTGATAAAACAGGGGAAAAAAGTTTACCGGATGCCTTTGGGTGGTTCTACACCCTTGGGGACTCTTGGTTACCTAAAAGCATTTGATGAAATTTTATCTTTTAGTAGAAACAGGCATATTAGCTTTGATTATATTCTATTGGCTTCAGGTTCAGGTGGTACACAAGCAGGTTTAGTCCTGGGCAAAATGATAAGCAATTGGCAAGGCGATATTATTGGAATAAGTGTTGGTCGTTCAGCTACAGAATTACATTCCGTTGTTGATAATCTGGCAAAAGAAACAGCAAAATTACTGAATATTGAACCCACGGAAACAAAATTTACCGTTGACGAAAATTATATTGGTGAAAAATACGGTGCTTTTACAGAAGCTGGTAAAAATGCCATAACAGAATTTGCCACAAATGAGGGCATTTTATTGGACAATGTATATACAGGAAAAGCAGCCGCAGGATTATTAGATTATCTTGAAAAAGGGAAAATTGATAAATCAGGAAATATTTTGTTTATCCATACAGGTGGTAATATTGAGTTGTTTGAACACTCATAGAGTGATTTTATTATATTTGTTTAATGAAAAATAAACGCAATAGAAAAACTTTAGTTTCATATACATAAATTATTAGTTGCTATTATGAAGCAAATAGTCATTATATTACTATTTTTAAATCTGGTGAATGTAAACTATTCCCAAAAAAAATGTGATACAGTTACAGTAAATAAAATAGTTAATTTGCAATTAAAAATTGCAGATAAGCAGTTTAATAGACCATATATTCTTCTAAAAACCACTAAATTATTTAAAAAAGAAAGAAAAAACTTTAAAACAAACTCTGTTTATAATAGATCTCTCTGCAAACGCTATATGACTTGGGATAATCTATACATTAATTCAAAATTTGGAATTGTAAAGACGGATACAACTAAGGATTTGGAATACACTTGTTTTATTTCAACACCAATGTTCAATAAAGATAAAACGAAGTGTCGAGTGATGATGAGCGTTAGGCACGGTGAATGGGGTGGGCATGGAAGTCTTTACTTCTACGAAAAAAAGGGCGGACTTTGGAAGTTTGTTAGAACAGGAATGATATGGATTTCATAAAGTAACTGCTACCAAAAACTAAATTTAATAAGAAATGAAACTTACAAAATACGAAATAAATAGAATTGAAAGTAAATGCGAACCATTGATAGGTAAATTTAAATCGCAATATATTTTAAAAAATCCGGAAAAGAACTATAACTACCTGGTAGATATTTATCTTAAACAGTATCGGAATTATTTGTATTTATGCGGAAAGTACAAAACAGAAAAACCTAATAGAATTGAAAATGAGTTTGAAGAAATGTTTGTAAGGTTAAAAATTATACAAAAAGACAGCTTTGATATTTCGTATATGCGACATACAGGAAAATGGTTTTTAATTGCAAATGGATTAACTTTTGATGAATGTTTGGAAATGATAGAAGGTACACCAACTCTTCATCCTATTGGATAACTTAAGCGTGTATTTGAAGAAAAATGGTGGAAAGCAAAACTAAAAAAATGGAAACAAATTTAGAAAAAATCAAAAAGCTAAGTAAAATTAAAGAAGATGAAAATTGGAGGTTTCGTTCTTTTTTAAAAATGCAGGATCCTGATAAAATTGACAAGATTGTAAACAGTTTAAATGAAAAATACACTTCGCTAATTGATTGCACTGAATGTGGAAATTGTTGCACAGACCTTCAACCATTAATTCGTAAAACAGATTTTGCCGGGTTAAAGAAAGAGTTAAAATTAGATGAGACTGAAATTAAAAACAAATATTTAGAACTTGATGAAGATAATGATTTAAGGTTTAAAGATTTACCATGTACTTTCCTTGAAAATAAAAAATGTACAATTTATGAAAATCGGCCACATGATTGTAAATCGTACCCACATTTACATAAAAAGGAAATAACAAGCAGGTTGTTTAATGTTGTATATAATTATTCAATTTGCCCTATTGTATTTAACGTTTATGAAGAGCTGAAATTTAGATTGCATTTTAAATAATAATAGTTTTAATAGCTTGTTCAAATTTCAAAGAAAATAATGAAATAGCCACCACCCATATGAAATTATATCACATTTCAGTGCGCTGCGGTTCATATTTACATAAGACAAAAAT
>JBDLJL010000098.1:0-20654 GCA_039714415.1 Bacteroidota bacterium | reverse complement strand
AGTAAGTCTGAAACTTCATCCACACATGTGTCCGGCAATATATATCCTTTATAAGAAATATTGTCTGTCTGATCTACAATGACATGTCCGCAAATGCATCTTAATTTCCCCATTTTTATGGAAGTTTGTTCTTTTTGGTCATACTAATTCTCTCCCTTATCTTTTCTAATTCAAATCCAAATTCATTGTCAGAATCCTTTAATGCAATAATATTCCCAATCTTAAATTTATTTATCTCTTCAAGGTAAAACACTATTGAATCCAGCATACTATCAACAGATGTGATTTTTTCATTTGAATTATCAATGAAACGAGAAAAAATATCACTTTCTGTAATTTCACTCGTTAATGTTACTACTCCAGTTTCAAATTCTTTTCCTTTTTTGATTCCCACTAACCGAATTGATTCTGAATTATTGTTGACAAAAAGAAAGTCCTTGAAATCATTGTCTGAGTGTTTTTAAATTAGTTTGATATTTTCTTTAAGCTGAATCATTTTATTCAAACTTAAAATATTTCTTGGTCATAATGTTTGGTAACGACTTGGCTAAATTTCTGAAAGGGATTTTGAAAAACAACCCTTTACTTTACGAAAATAGCTAAATTTTTAATTTTACCATAAAAATTATCAAAAAGCAAACCTTTAGCTCATGAACTCCTTTAAAATAATTTAAAAAAGAGTGAATAAATTAAAAATTTTGCGGAGTTCATTACCTGCATTAGCCTTAAATACAGAATGTTGCCCTTTTTGAATTTAGCTTTTGTGTGTGCATTTCGTTACTTATTCTTCAATATTCTTATTTTTCTGTCCTAATTCTTTAGCATTTTTAGAAGAAACAATTGATTTTCCTGTTTGTTTTTCAATTTCTAAGCGTGCTTTTTTTGCTGCATATCCTCCTTTTTTAGCAACTTCTTTATTCTCATCCAAACCTTTTGGTTTTATTTCTTTGGATATTTCAGTTGTTGAGGCTTCTGCCAACATATTTAAAACCAATTCTAAGTTGGTCATATTATCTCGTAAGTTTTCTTTTTTTAGTCCTTTTAGCTTTTTGTATGCTTTTACATCTCTGTCTGCCCAAGCTTTTGTTATTTCATTGGTTAATATAGCATATTCCAACCCTTCTTTCATTCCTCGTACCTGCCATTCATCAGTAAGTTCTTTTCTTACTTCAATACTTTTTAATCGTTGATTTATCCACTCCTTAGAATATCCTTTTTTAAGATAAGTTTCCATTGCCCTGTCAAATGCTTTTTCAGGGTCTTCAGTCTCTTCAATTCTCTCATACCCAACTTTAGCAAGCCAAATTTTAAATGGCTCAGCTTTAGGTGATGGAATTGATTGTATTAGTCTTAATAATTGCTCAGTATCAGCAACATCTGTTTTATAAAATTTTCCGTCTGACGATTCCATTTTCAGTTGGTTACAATTTGTAACCAACTCGCTTCCTTCTTTTTTTAGTCTACTTTTGAGTACTTTCCAATAGTTATTTGGATTTGAACTTTCAGTCAGAACACCAACTATATCAACAATTGAAAAAAACCATTTTTCTTGTTCATCGTCCCAATGAACTCGTACTCTTTGGTCTTGAAATAGTTTTATTGCATTTTCTTTTGTCATAATTTTATATTTACTAAAAGCTAAAGATGAAAAATCCATTTTAAAATTCAATAAAACATCATAATCATATTTTTTTAATGAATGCCAACCGGCTAGCTAAGCAGCTGGCGCTGATAACAGACACCCTTCCAATCTGCAAATTGCCAAATTTTTAATTTTGTTTATAACTTCAAATATATATAACCAAATTGAAAATTTGGTGATGTTTCGCAATGCTTAGAACATTTAATCTATCTGATTGTCAGCATGATGTCTTAGCTTTTGTTAGGCACAGATTATTCCATTTCGCCTTTTAGTTTTAATTTTGTAATAATCTTTGATTTACTAAAATCATTAAGATCAATTTTATATAATACTTCAGAATCTTTATTATTGAATTTCCTGTCCTGATTTTCGTCCGATATTAATGTTGCTAGAATAACATTAGAACTTTTGATGTATTTATAGTATTTTAAATGGTAATATTTAGGTGTTAATAATGTTAAATCAGTTCCATCTATTTTTGAATAATATAAATATTTGGGATCGTCAGAGTCAAGCTTTTTATCTCCATTATAATCGTCCTTAATAACAGAATAATATAAATGATCCCTGTTAAGGTGTTTTATTGTGTCCAATTTATAACTTCGATGTAAAAGCTGACCACTATAATTTACAATTATTTGTTGACTTTCTTGAAACAATAGCTTTTGATAATCATTTGTGGGATCATAGAAAAAGATATTCTTAGTTCTCCTATTTCCCATGATTTTAATTTCACCTATTTTTGCATTATTTCCCCAATCAATTGGAATTAGAACAATATTTGAGCTATCCAATTCAATAAATCTGTCAAAACTTTGTTTGTACATTTTTGCTGATTGTCCAAATGATAATATTGAGCTTATCATTAGCATTATTAAAAAAAATATTTTCATCTCTATTTGTAGTTTATTTGTGCCTAACGACAGAATAAACATACCTGAGGTATGTTTATTCCATAATAGTTATACCTATTTTTTAATTTATTGTGCAATTTACAAGCTATTTCCTAAATGGCCAAATTACCAATAGTAGTTATTATTTAAAATTGATGATTTTGCAAGACATCTTTATTTAACCCTTAATAATGGTTGAGAAGCTAAAGGCGAGTTAAAAACAAAATAAAAAAAAGGAGTAAGCTTATTGTTTACTCCTTTTTCTATTTTCAAATTATACTTTAAAGGTGGTTTCTAAAACTCAAATGATAACCTTGTGAAGAAAAACGCCCCATTAAAACCATGCTGTACTGGTGCATATTTGAATACACCAAAATAACTGTTTTCATAAATTTGTTCATCAGGCAGAACATTCAAAATATTGTTTCCACCAATTGAAAAAAGTAACGGGTCAATAATCTTATAAGATAAACTTAAATCAGTTACAATTTTTCCGGCAAAAACCTGCTCATCCCCATAAGGGAAACCATTTCGGGTAACTTCGCCAAAATAAACATTTCTAAGCATTGCAGAAAATTTACCAATACTATAGTTAATTGAAAAGTTTAGTTTTGTTTTAGGGTTATTAGTTTCAATTAAACTCTTTTCTTGTGGGCCAAAATAAATATCTTCTTGTCCGGCCAAATTAGCCGGAATGTTCAATTGATCACTTACTACTGTTTCGGTGAAATTTGCAGCAAGCGCAAAATCTAACTTGCTTTTTCCTATCAGAAGCTTGTATGTTGCAACAATGTCAATTCCCTGTGTTCTGGTATCAACAGCATTAGTAAAAAACCTGCCACTGGTTGCCCCTACTTCCTGAAAAAGAGAAACTAATTCAGGAACCGGATCACCCCAGGGATCATTACCAAATGCGCCTGTTAGAACAATCCTGTCGTCAACATCTATCTGATATGCATCTACAGTGACAGTCATGTTTTCAAATGGACGGGCAGAAAAACCGGCGCTATAGCTAATTGATGTTTCCTCTTCCAGCTTTGGTATGCCAATATATTGTGCAATTCTACTGTCATTTTTAAATATACCGGTTTCAACCAGGTTTCCATCAACAAGATCAATTGTTACTGTATTGAAGTATGATTGATGAAGAGAAGGTGCACGGAATCCGGTACTTGCCGCACCGCGAAAAACCAACCAATCTGTCACTCCAAATCTTGCTGAAACTTTTCCATTCATGGTACTTCCAAAATCACTATAGTTTTCAAATCTACCTGCTGCTGTAACTAATATTTTTTCAGTTATATCAATTTCAAAATCAGTATAAAACGCAGCATTAGACCTATATTTATCAACTTCATTTTCAGGACTGAACCCAGGGAAAGACTGAGAGCCACCACTCATTCCAAGTGTATCAGCGTATATAATTTGTCCTTGATTAACCTGACTAACAACACCATAGTTTTTATAAGAAGCTTCTTCACCTGCAAAAATCTGATAATTATCTAACCTAAATTCGCCACCAAAGGCAACATTTATACCTTTAAGCGCAGCTTTAAATGGTTCTTTGAAGTATCTTGAAAAATCAAAGTTGGTAACATTTTGATTAAATGCATGTCCCCCTGCTTCAAAACTTGTTGGACTGATACCCCCCAAAGAAGCATTTACCGTATTATTGATTATATAGCTAAAGCTGTTACCACCAAAGGTGTTACTAAAATCAACTGCCCAACCTTTAAGTAAGCCTTTCACACCAACAGCAATTGATTTATCCAAAATATTAGATTGAGTTTCCGGTTGAAAACCAATTGGAAATATACTGTATACCGTATTACCATAATCGCTTGGTAAACGACGGAAACCGGAACCCCTGCCATCACGATAACTAATTCCACCGAAACTATAAAGTTCAACATTTTTATTTAATGGAATACTGGCATTAAAAAATACCGTTCCATTTTCTATTGCAGCATCTCCAATCCTGAAGTTAAAATCATCCCTGTTTAAACCCTGGGCTGCCAAAATTCCATTGTCTATTTCACGTGCACCGGGATTCCAATCATAAGCAAAGTAATTTCCTTGTGCTGATTGATCAAAAATTATTAAATTATGATTTTGTGTCCTATTTGTTTCCCCTCTTTTTATATATTCACCAGTGACATTAAAAAAGCCAGTTTCGCCTATTTTAAAACCATAATTCATATTGTACTGAAGTAATTGACCATCACCTTCAGAATAAGCCCCCATAGTTAAGCTACTACTTATTTTTTCTGTTGCTGATTTCAGGACTATATTTATCACACCCGCAATTGCATCTGAACCATACTGCGCAGCAGCACCATCACGAAGCACTTCTATTCTTTCAATAGCAGAAACAGGTATTGTATTAAGGTCAGTTCCAACAGAACCATTACCAACAGTTTGTGCATTATTAACCAGAGAAGTTGTGTGCCTTCTCTTACCATTAATAAGTACCAATACCTGATCAGGTCCCAATCCACGAAGAGACGCCGGATCAATATGTTCAGAACCATCAGAAGCTGATTGACGTGTAGAATTAAATGAAGGCACAACAAAATTTAATACCTGGTTCATATCTGTTTGTGGGATCGAAACAGCTAAATCTTTCATTTCTATCACATCAACAGGTACCGTAGTGTTTAATGCTGTTCTTTTTGAGTTTCTTGTCCCAACCACAGTTAATTGAGATAACACATTTACACTCTCAGTCAGGCTAACATTAATTACAGTTTCATTTGTAACAACAAGCTCTTTTGTTTCGTACCCAATAAATGATACTACTAAAGTTGCCCCATCCTGAGGAATCTCTAAAGTAAATCTTCCCTTTTCATCTGTAACTGTACCGATAGTAGAACCTTTTACATAAATATTTGCACCAACAAGGGTTTCGTTGGCAGCATTAGTTACTGTACCCGATATTTCACGGGTTTGGGCATACATATCCGTATTGAATACGATTGCTAAAAGAAATATACCTAATAAAAACAAGGTTCTTTCCTTTTTTAAAAATTTAACATTCTTCATAAGTAATTTTCTTCAAGTTAGATTAATAAACATTTATTTAGTTAAAGAATAATTCTTCTACTTCATACGCTTACGTGTAAATTTAATATTATAAAAATATACAACCAGACCCAATGCTGCAATAGTAAGCCCAATTAATGATTCAACAGGTCTTTCAATGAAAACGTAAGATAATGTCCAGATACTCACGATCAAAAAAATTATTGGCGTATATGGATATCCCCATGTTTTATATGGCCTGTCAATATTTTTATCTTTTAAACGTGAAATAAAAACCCCGGCAACGGTTAAAGTTGAGAGAAGGTTGAGGGTAAATCCCGAGTAAACCATAATTTGCTCAAAAGTAGAAGTATATAGGAATAGTAAGATCAAAAAAAGCTGAACAACAAAAGCAGCAACAGGAATGTTTTGTTTACTTTTTGTTTTCAAAAACTTTAACACTTTGTAATCTTCACCCATAACCTGCATAATTCTGGGCCCGACAAAAATATGACCGCTTACCGTTGAAATGAGCAAAAACGCAATAACAAAAGCCATAATTTGCCCTCCGGTTTCCCCAAAAATATTGATGCCCGATAATGCACCAATTTCAATTTGTCCTGCAAGTGCGTCCATAGCTACCGTTTTAAGGAAAACATAATTCAAAGGGACATATAAAAGAGTGACTATTACCGTACCTACTAACAAGGCAACAGGTAAGTTCTTTTTTGCATTCTCTATTTCACCAACAACATAAATTGCAGCGTTCCAACCTGCATATGCAAAGGAGACATATATTAAAGAAACAGCAAAACCGGGACTGGCAATTATTGATATGTCGCTCAATTTTGGCAAAACACTAATATCTTGTGTATTAACAGCCCAATATGATGCAAAAATAAACAAGATAATTAAAAGAATTTTAAAAGCTGTAAATAGATTATGAGAAACCTGTGCTAAACGAAGGCTTGAAGCATGAATTATAGTAAAAAGAACAACTAATCCTGCAGCGGTATGGTTTATTGGTATCCCGGGAAAAACAGTTTGCAAATATGAAGCAAAAGCTATTGCAGCAAGTGTAGTAGGAGCAGCAAACCCAACAGTTACAGAAACCCAACCGGATAAGAAACCCAATAAAGGATGATAAATTTCTGATAGTAAATTATATTCACCACCGGAACGGGGATATGCGGCACCAAGCTCTCCATAAGTAAATGCCCCAAACAATGCAACAAAACCCCCGACAATCCATAGCATTAATATCGAAAAAACTGAATGAATGTCAACCACCTGAAAACCTAAACTGGTAAAAACCCCGGTACCAATCATATTTGCAATCACAATGGAAATTGCTGTATATTTGCTTATTTTTTTAATATTATTCGAAGAACCCATTAAGATTTTTTTTAAAAATGACTTTCCTGTTTAAAGATAATTATCTTTATTCCAACTAGTTATTTTAAATGATGATTGTAAAGTTTCTTGTTTTTAGACCGGGCAAAAATAAAGTTTTTAATTAATATTTGCTATTATTCTATCATTAACAATACCTTTTTGATTCTGGTTTAGCCAGGTTGGGAGTTTTAAAACTTCGTTGCTTGTTCTAATTGTTACTAAAAATAAAACTACTATAAATGACCATTTTCAAAAGTGGCATAACCCGGAAAATTCATATAATTTTCCCTATCTGCTATAGCGACTAAGATTCACATCCAATTTTGATACCCAAAATTGGGTTCATCTAAATCGGGGTTTCGCGCATTTAGATTCATGAATAAAAAAATTCATGAATGCGGGTTAATAATATTAAAAAAACATGAGTAAATTGGACTTTAGAGACAAACACTATTTAGCGCTAAGAGTAATATTTTAGCATGGTCAAAAGCAATACCGTTTGATTTTAAAATATTATATTCCTCTTTTTGCCCAATGTTTAAATAATGATGATATTGCAAGCCTTTTTCAAATATTTGTTTTGACGTCATTTATTTATTTTTAAGCTCTATTTTACTTCTGTAAATGCTAAGCCGTTCAATAAGCTTACCGTGTCACTTGATGAAGCAAGTGTCTTGAAAAATTTTGGCCTAAAGCGGAGAAGCGTATTTTTAGAGCTTCCCTTTACTTTTTTTCCATTCCTGGTTAAATCTTAACTCAAACATTAAATTATATAGTTTTTTAAGTCCCGAAGTCCCATTTAATCCATAATCTCTGATTTTTTTCACCTTTCCATTGTTATAGGTAATCGTTAGAAAACAAGTTGGGTAATCTTTCGCAGCAACAGCATAATTATCATTTAAATTTGGGAAATTTATATCATTCAACAATTTCACTATTTCATCATAATCTTTATCCTTAATTATTGCATTATATTTTCCTTTTATTTCTTTCCCTTTTTTATCTTTTCTGTTATGGTATTTGGCATCAAGAGTTGCATTTTTCAATTTGTCAATTTCTAAATAAAATTGGGGACAAGTACCGAAACACCTTGTTGTTTGATATTTAATTTTTTCGATATTATACATGTTCTGTTTTTTTTTAAATTCTATAAAATCACCAGACCAACAAAACAATGTCTCTTTTTCAATATTTAATTTCGTTGCAGTTTGAGTAAGAGAAATAAAAGTTAGTGGTATAATAAATATTGTAGAAAAAAATAACTGTCTCATTTTCACGGTTTTAAAATTTCATTTTTAAAAGCCAAATCTGAGATTTGGTGGTGTTTTACAATGCTTAAAATCTTCAATATGCCTGATTATGAGTATGAAGTAAAGCTTTTGTCACCTTCTGTTTCTAATCATATATTTTTATTGACCTAATTTTTTCATTGGCCATATCTCTAAAATCGTCAATGTTAGATTTTACACAACAAAATTGTGCGCTTTTTTAATTTTCCATCCATCCTATCACTAAGTTATTATCAAATGGTCGTGACTTAACATACTCACTATGCTTGTCATAGAATTCATTCATCTTACCTTCTACAAACTTAGGAGGTGATTTTAGCTGTTTCCCGTCATAATGAGTTCCTACGAATCTTTGAAAATCTTCATGAACTATAAATTCCCTTTCTATCTGCTCTTCAGAAAGCTTGAGGATCGCAAACCTTCGGCACCATTCTCCTTCTTTCCATTCCTCGTTTTCTTGAGTCATTTCAAACCGATAAAGTTCGTTTTGGTATTCAATCATTCCACTTATGGCACCATCCCAATAATCAGAAACCCAAATATTCTCTGTTTCGCTAAAATCTATCTTGGGTAAATCTTCGATTGGGTCATTATTTCTGAGATCTTTAAGTTTCACTCCTGTCTATTTTTAATCTTGACTAACAGTAAAATTAGTTATTTTTATTCTGTATTCCTTTTTTTTTAGACAATCCCTTTGGTTTAGAGCTGAAAAAACTTGAATAATTCACTAAGATTTACTCGTTAGCTTAAGAAACTAATTGGTTTGTGATATGGGGAATTGCGCACATCTGAATACACCCAACTATATTACTTTTATTTCGTATATAGCATGTAGAAAGGGAAATCTAAAAGCAGCTTAATATTTTTGCTCATAGCTTATATGGCGGAAATCCAGTTCGACTAAACCCTCGTATTCTTCGCCCAGGTCAAGCATTTCGTCATCATCCTCAGGATAGTACCAATTAACAGCAACTTTTTTCCCGAGTTCATCAATTTCTTCAAGTTTGTACAGAATATCAAGTAACAGCTTAGAGGATGCTGTATTAAAATATTCCATTTTTAGGTTTATGTTTAATTCCCCTGTCGCTTCATCTTTATATGTATCAAGCCACTCAAGGATGGGTTCATAAAAGCTGCCAACATCAGGTGGGTAAGACTTTCCTTTAATTTCAACGAATCCTTCGTCTGCATCCATAAAAACATACGGTGCATCTTCCTTTTCTTTTATTTCTAATATTTTTAACAAATTAAATCTCTGATTTTTTTAAAGTCTCATTTCTACCATCAGTAAAATTCAACTCATTGTTAATATTAATAACTTTTTTTCTAATGTTTGATTCTTTCGAATCACTTAAAGCGAATGTTAGGATTACTTTGCTAATATCTTCAACATCCTCTGGTA
The DNA here is from genome assembly GCA_039714415.1 of Bacteroidota bacterium. Taxonomy (GTDB): domain Bacteria; phylum Bacteroidota; class Bacteroidia; order Bacteroidales; family NBLH01; genus NBLH01. The sequence goes on along the minus strand of JBDLJL010000098.1, from coordinate 11,012 downwards.
AAACGTATATATAGTTTACAAAAGCCTGATTGGTGTTTTCATCAAAAACGTAATTAAATTCACAGTCTTTGTTTTTACCTATTATACTGGGAACCACTTTGAAATTTATCAAATTTTCATTGGAACGCAGTTTAATTGAATAGATAAAAACATCCCCGTTTTTTCCGGCAAATTCTTCGTTCCCCACAAGCTCAATGGATGGCGTTCCAAACTTTAAAGTGCTTCCTAGGTTAATCGTACTTCCTACAACTATAATTAACAATATGATCAACCAACTTGACTTCACTTAGTTATAAATATTTAAAGCTCTGATTTAATATATTTGTGACACATTAGATAGACGGGCAATGCAGATATTAAAAACATACCAGACAATCTAAACCAGAGTGTTATTAAATAAACACTTCATCCAAAAGCAAATTTAAATAAAATTATTTATATAAAACAATTACTTCAAATAAAAGTGGTTTAAAATAAGTAAATTTCAGTTTATTTTAGTAAAGCATATGTACCTATAATCACATATTTTTCAATTATTGTCGCTTTTACGTGATTTAATTAGAACCCTTCAGAATAGAGGCATATTTTGCATCATTCTTTAAAACTTTTAAGGCTTCCGATATTTCCAAATTATTCTCTAAACTATACTCTATTACACCACTTTGATAATAATAACGCGAAATAATTGCCAGGGAAAGTAATTCTTTAATCTCTTTTTTAAAATGAATTAAATCTTTTCGTACATCGTGCTTTAAACCGTTTTGTAATTGTTGAATCTGACTCGACAATTTATGATAATATTTTTCTTCTTTTGATAATCTTATAAGGGTTTCAAGAGCTTTGTCTGTTTCTGTCTCATACTTTACGTTTCGCTTTACAACATATTCAATAAAATCATTGTATTCTTTATCAGAAATATTAAAATTTGGTGCTTTTGAAATAGTATCGTGTGTGTAACTGTATATATTGGCATAGTCGAAAATTATAAAGTTGAGCAATAAGTGTTTAGATAAGGGGTTGATATTCTTTTTTTCTGTTTGGATATCCGGCAAAATGCCCCCACCATCATAAACAGTTCGTCCGTTTTTTGTTTTAAATTTACTTATCAATGAATCTGGTATATGCCCAACGCTCCCATCAGGGTTTCGGTGCGAATAGTCTAACGCCTGAATACAACGTCCGCTTGGTATATAATACTTAGCAGTAGTAATTTTTAGCTTTGCATTGTAACTTAAGTCCCGAGTTGTTTGTACCAGCCCTTTTCCGTACGTACGTTGTCCTAAAATAACGGCACGGTCCAAGTCCTGTAACGCACCGGAAACGATTTCAGATGCAGAAGCAGAATACCTGTTGACCAAAACAACTATTTTCATTTTTGTGTCCAAGGGTGTTTCCTTCGTTTTATAAGAATAATTATATTGTTTCACCTTTCCTTTAGTGCTAACCACATCAATACCTTTATCAACAAATAAACCAACAATTTTTACAGCTTCATCGAGTAAGCCCCCGGGATTACCTCTTAAATCAAAAACTAATTGTTTAGCGTTTTGTTTTTTTAATTTATTGAATGATTCTTTTACTTCTTCATAAGCTGTTTGAGTAAAACCTGTAAGTTTTATATACCCAGTTTCTGAATTTATCATTCCATAGTAAGGTACATTTTTAACCTGAATTTTTTCTCTTTTTACAGTAAAACTAATTTCTTCTTTTGTAAAAGGCCGGTACACAGTTATAGAAACAACAGTGTTTGGGACCCCTTTCAACAATTCGCTTACATCATCAGTATTAATTTTTGTCACCTCTTTATTTTCAACCATTTTCAATATGTCACCCGGTCTAATGCCAGCACGGTCAGCAGGATAGTCCTTATAAACCAGGTCAATGATAATATTTAAACTATCCTTTCTAATTAATGCACCAACTCCACCGTACTGACCTGTAGTTATAAATTTAAAATCCTCAATTTTCGACTCAGGATAATAGACCGTATAGGGATCAAGCGACACTAACATTTCATCAATAGAGGTTTTTATAATTTTTGCAGATTGAATATCATCCACATAATACATTCTTAACTCCCGGATTAATGTCTGGTATATGTCTAAGTTCTTTGCTAGGTCAAAATCATCAGTATCATCAAAACTGATAAATATTGCTGAAAAGATAATTATCGTACCCACAATTATCAATGAATGCAAACTCCTTTTCCCCTTAAACCTTTTCATTAATTAATCCTCCTTAAAATTTTAAAAATCAAGTTATTTTATTTTTCATTAACCAATTATAAAAAAACTAGTATGTTTATAAAGTCTGCTTTACCAATTTAAATACCTTTCTTATAATTTAACTGGTACTGGTTTCTTGTTACTAGTGTTAAGTCATGTATGAGATTTCGGGTAAGCCGAAGTTATTTTTGGAATTTTGGGAAACTAAAAAAAGTAAACATAGCCGTAGCTACGTGAGTCTTTTTTTAGTAAAGCAAAAAACAAAAAGAACTAGGCTTGGCCCCAAAGATCATGCTTGACTTGACACTAGTTGTTTTGCGCAAACAGCAAATGATCAGTACAGAATAACAAGTAACCAGCTACCAGCAACTTGTTATTTATGGTTTACAAACTCACATTAATTAAAATTAAGTCTAACTTCATAGTGGAACTCTAATTAAACCAGCTTGTTAACCCATTTACAGTATAATTAGATATCTGTCTGAAGTTCTGACTTTTATAAAAGCTAAATGTAACAAATTCCATGCAAACTTTACAAAGTTTTATCATTATTTTTTAAAACGAATATTAACACATGAATAATTTATGATTATTTTCACATTTCAAAATTCTATGAACGTGCTGGCACCTCAACAAAGCTAATTTTTGGTGTTAATGAGCAACAGAACAAATAATTGCAGGTTGCTTGCTTCACCTCGTTGGTGAACCTTGCTGAATCACTTTTCTCTCAAGTTCTTTTAATAAAAAAATCATTGCTTTTTCGATATTCGAAAAGGGAAGGATACTATTTGATTGATAAATGAACATGAGCGCTAGCTGTTTGTTTTCAGCAATTAACGAGTTGTACAGTTCATTCTTGTTCAGGCGGAAAGCTTCACGCATACGCCTTTTTAGCAAATTACGGGTAACAGCTTTTTTAAAACGTCTTTTGGATACGCTAACAACAGATTGAGCAGGAACTTGGGCAGGTAAAGAAGTTTCAATCCATATAAGTCTTATCGGATATTTTGCAATTTTTTGATTTTTTTCAAAAAGCTTACTAATGAGTGTTTTACTGCAGAGTTTCTCTATTTTTGGATAGTTAAAAGGCATTTTTGCTCATGTTTTAATTATAGTAAGCTGCCAACAGTAAAATAAAAAGGGGCTTTTAAGCCCCTTTCTTTATTTATCATTATTTTTTATAAACGATTCTATCGCCATGGTCATCGAAGGAGCTTTAGGCATGGGAGCCTGAATATCCAAACGTAAACCTGCATCTTTCACAGCCTTTGCTGTCGTATTACCAAACGAGGCAATTTTAGTGTTGTTTTGTTCAAAATCAGGAAAGTTATGAAATAAAGACTTAATCCCTGAAGGACTGTAAAATACCAAAATATCATAATTTACATCAGCCAGATCTGAAAGGTCACTACTCACTGTTTTGTAAAAAATGGCTTTAGAAAACCTCATTTTATGTTTCTTTAATTTCCTGGGAATTTCCTGTTTATGTGTATCAGCCAGAGGTACCAGAAAATCTGAATCATTGTGTTTTTGCAATATGTCTATGAGGTCATCAAATTTTCCTTTTCCGTAGAAAATTTTCCTTTTGCGGTAAACGATATATTTTTGCAGATAAAAAGCAATTGCCTCCGTAATACAGAAATATTTCATTGACTCAGGTATGCTAACTTTCATTTCCTTAGCAATTCTAAAAAAATGATCTACAGCTGTACGACTTGTAAAAATTACAGCCGTATGATCCAGAATGTTCACCTTCTGCATTCTGAATTCTTTTGCCAAAACACCTTCAACATGAATAAATGGCCTAAAATCAACCGTCAGATCATTTTTTTTAGCCAAATCAAAAAAGGGTGATTTTTCATTTTCAGGTTTTGGTTGCGATACAAGAATTCTTTTTATTTTCACTCCCGAACAATTTTGGTTTATACTAGAAATTCAAAATAATAATATCTGGACAAAGCCTTAAAATAAATATTGATATAACTCAATTTTGTTTTGGTAAACACCAAAAACCAGCTTTCCAATCATTACTATTGGTACAATTTCAAGGGCACAAAAGTATAAAATCATATAAAATAACGAAAATTGATTTGTTAAAAAATCTGAAATCATTTTAAAACCCCTTGTTATATAGGCAATTATATAACAAAATAATATTAAAAAAATAAATATAACTTTTGTGTTTTCTGGTGCAAATAAGATTCCAAACAAAGCAATCACAGTTAAAATCCCCAATATTTTTAAAACATTATTTACATAAAAAAGATGTTCCGAAACAACTTTATATTGCGTCAAAAATATCCCAATTAATATTATTGCAAACTTATAAGCACTAATGGAAACAAAAGTAATACCTATAAGGCTAAAATAAATTAGTAATTTCTTATCAGCTGCCATTGGTATATTGATATATTCAAAAAAGGTAACAAAAAACATTCCGGTACTTATGTAGAATACAAACATTAAAACCAAGTCATTCAATTGAAACAATTTATTCTTTTCATTAAAAAGCATATTCGAAAAGGAAAAATTTAGTATTGATGACATAGTGCGCTGTAAGTAGCTTTTACCGCTAATTCTTACAAAACCAATTAATGCTATCAAAACAATTAAAGCGAGTAGTAAAAAATCAGCTTCGTCAATTCCAAGTCCAGTATCTCTTTTTTTTATTATTGATTTATCATTTGTTATTGTCGATAATGAACTACTTTTTGCAGGTATAATAAGTTCATTAAAATAAGCAGGATTGAGAAAACAATCTGTTAATGGTATAGCATCACCGGAAACAGAATAGATATAACTTGTAACATCATATCCTTCTTCAATTTGTTTTACTAAAGTACTCTTTTGATTCTCCGGGTTCTTGTTAGAAATCATTTCCCGGCTAAAGGTTTCCTTAAAATTATTCTTTTTCCCAATTGTGTCAGATTGTTTTATCGTATCAGTTTGAGTATTCTTCTGTTGTAGGTATGAAACTTTATTACTCATAAAAACGATAGAATATTGAAATGTTTGCGGCGCAAAATTAAACAATTTCTTACAATCAAAAGAAAACTTTTTGCAATTGTTCAATATGGATCATTTCAAATTCAATTTTTTTAACATTAAAAGTCCATAAATGATTATCCTTCTCAAAGTTTACTGAGTTTAAATAGATCTATGTACCTTTTTTCCGAATGTTTAGGGTTTTAGCCTATGAAGGCCTGAATTCAGCAAATTATGAAATTGCTTGGGATACTATTGGTGCAGCATTTGATAGTTAATCAAGCACTTTGCAATACTCATCAGAAAGCAGTCGATTTCTTCTAATGAACAGCACAACAAACTTTAGGAGACCTTCTTCGCTACGGTCATGATGACAAACCATCTAATATTAAAGAAAAATTAGTCATTGGATATTTCAAAACCAATGACTAATTTCTAACAAATACAAGTAATCCCCAATTACTATATATTTTTAAAATTACTTATAACTATTCTCAAAAAAGGCAGTTAAGTTTTCCTTATTCTCCCTGTCAAACTTAACAACAAATTTGTCTTTCTTAAAAACATAATGTCTTGAAGTCAACTCACCACTATTATCATAATATACATGCTTATAAACCTTTAACCCGTTTTTATAAGCAACAACTTTCATGAAACAATAGTTCTCAGTACAAACATTATCTTTCACAACCGACACCTTTTCAAATCGTTCACCGTCCTTTTTGTAAACAAGAACATCTTCTTTGGCAAATTTAATTTTTTCACCATTTTCCATGGTTCCTACTAAAAACGATGATACCCCAAGACGAAGGTTTTTTAAGAAATACACATTGTCCTTGGTTTGCACAAAATCTCCATCTTTATCACCCGCAAATAAACCAGTGCTCAAAAAAGCAAGCACTATTAATGTTAAAATTTTCTTCATAATTTAATCCTCCTAATTTAATTTGAATTTACCTGTTAATCTTTTCAAAGTTAATACATCTACCGTACCAAACCAATTATATGTTTGTTTTTTAAACACTTACAGCCTTTATGTTAAAATGCAGAAAAAAATTAATGTCCGAAAATGGAACAGGAGTGTACAATTTCGTACAATTAACGTGATTGAAAACGAGGAACAAGCAATCCCCTTTCAACAGGAGCGTCATTGCGAGCGATAGCGAAGCAATCCCCCAATGTACGCTATGCAGTTGAATTGAGCTCACGCAACTGCATAGCTTTTTGTATGGGATTGCCACACCGCCATACTCTTTGAAACTATACCGGTTACTATTACTGTTTTGCTTTATGCAGCTTCACAGGAAGCGGTTCGCAATGACGTACGTTGTTTTATGGGATGGCCACATTCCGCTGCGCTGCATTTCTTTAAGGTATTACACCCATTTTAAAGCCACACAAACAACTTAAACACCACACAAACCCATAAAAGAAGAAAAACACCTAAAACGACACAAAAACACCCCTTATTCAATTATTTATTATCTTCGCTATTGAAACTAATTAACCGATTATGGAAACCAAAGCAAAAAAAGATACAATACAGGAAAAAAACCGAAAAGCTGTCATCTTTAACTTGAAATCATTAATCCGGATTACACGTAAATTCCTAATAGAAATTCTCTCGATTAAAGAAGGTACTGACATAAAAGGAACAACAGAAAGTATTCAAAAAGACATGGTTTTTCGTGGTGTTACAGTATGGATTTTAATTGCATCAATTTTTATTGCATCCATTGGCCTTAATGTAAATTCCATTCCGGTTGTAATTGGTGCCATGTTAATTTCACCATTAATGGGCCCAATTCTGGGCATAGGTCTTTCGGTTGGAACCAATGATTGGGATATGCTTTTGCGTTCACTTAAAAATTTTGGTATTGCAATTGGTATTAGCCTGATAACATCAATAATATTTTTTTTGTTAACCCCATTAAAGGAAGCATCACCTGAACTCATCGCACGTACAAAACCAACTATTCTTGACGTTCTAATCGGTATATTTGGCGGTGTTGCCGGAATTGTTGCAGGTTCCCGTCGCGAAAAGACAAACGTAATACCCGGAGTGGCAATTGCAACAGCCCTCATGCCCCCTTTGTGTACTGCCGGATATGGTATTGCCACAGCCCAATATAATTTCTTTTTTGGCGCCTTTTATTTATTCTTTATTAATTCCGTATTCATTGCACTATCAACTTTAATAGTTGTTCGTTATCTAAATTTCCCAAAACGTGTTTTTATAGATCAGGCCAAAGAAAAAAGGTTTAAAAAGTACATCTTCATTTTTATTCTTATTATAATCCTTCCCAGTGCGAAAATATTTGTTGACGTTATACAAGAAACAAGGTTTCATTCAACAATACGTAAATACGTAAAAGAGCAACTTATTTTTGAAAACTCAGAAATAATCAATCAAAAAGTAGTACACAGCGACACACTTTCAACTATTGATATATATCTTATTGGTGATGAATTGGGTTATTATCAAATTGGCAATTTAAACAGAAAATTAGGTGATTACGGGCTTATTGCTGATGGTAATTATTTAAAAAGAAAAATTTTTAGTGTAACAGACAGTACTGTACTTAGGGTACACCAGGCCACGAATGATACCGACACAATTTTTTCACAATTAGATTATCTATCAAACAACTTAAGTAAAGATATAAGAACAGGGATTCTTGAAGATATTTATAAAAAAAACGAAGAAAAACTTCAGTTCAAAGATCAACAAATTGCATTTCTCGAAAACCAACTGGTTAATGTAAAAAAAGATACTATACCTATACAATTATTATCAAAAGAAATAAAAGTACATTTCCCAAAAATAATTAAGTTTGGATATGGAAAAACTATTGAAACCAATCTTGATGGCAACATTGACACTTTGCCTATATTTTTTGTAAAATGGAATAGCTACGCATGGAAAGCCCAACGCAAAGAACAAAAAGAGACTATAGAAAAATGGTTGAAAGTCAGACTGGATATTGACACCCTCCGGGTAATGGAATATTAATAAAAAGAGTAGCCGTTCCACGTGGAACAATAAATGAACGTATTTGTGATAAGTCGTAGCAAAAAAACAATGGTTTAAACTATCATAAGAGATCGCTTCAAAGTTAAATCAAAAATCTTTAAAAAACTATAAGCCGCAATTTTTGAATTCACATCATAAGTTTTCATTATCACATTTCACAAAAATTTTCAGTCCATTATATTAAATCATATCAGCCGATTATAAAGACACTTAAAAAATATTCAATTCTCAAGAACTTAAAACTGGCACAACTTAAGTCTATCTTATTAGTTTACAGGAATTTAAAAAGGCATCCAAAAAGAAGAAAAAACACAATAAATAAAAGAAAATTCAAACAAAACTTTACTTTTCAAAATATTTCATTAAAATTTTTGCCTTTGATAAACCAATAATTTTTTTTAGTTCTTCTCGATTGGAATTTTTGATTTTTTCAAAAGATTTAAAATGTGAGAATAAAATTTCAATTGTCTTTTTTCCAATCCCGTTTATATCTTCAAGTTCTGAATTTAAAAAAGCATTACTTCTTTTATTTCTGTGAAATGTTATTCCAAATCGATGAGCTTCATTTCGCGCCAGTTGAATAACTTTTAAGGTTTCTGAGTTTTTATCCAAATATAAAGGAACAGTATCTCCTGGAAAAAAAATTTCTTCTAATTTTTTTGCTATTCCTATGACAGCAATTTTTCCTCTCAAATTTAGTTTTTCCAAACTTTTAATCGATGCACTTAATTGTCCTTTCCCACCATCAATAATAATTAATTGCGGAAGATCCATTTTTTCCTCCATCAAACGTTTGTACCTTCTATAAATAATTTCTTCCATTGAAGCAAAATCATCAGGGCCAGTAACTGTTTTAACATTATAATGTCGGTACTCCTTTTTTGCTGGTTTGGCATTTCTAAAAACAACACAAGCAGCAACAGGATAGCTACCATGAAAATTTGAATTATCAAAGCATTCAATTTGTCTTGGTAATTCCTGTAATTGAAGATCCTCTTTTATCCCATTAAGAATTCTTTTAGTATGCCTTTCAGGGTCAATATTTGCCCTCTGCTTATTTTTTTCAAAACGATAATATTTAACATTTTTTTCAGAGAGTTCTAATAACTTTTTTTTATCACCAATTTTTGGTACATAAAATTTCACTCCTTCAATTGAACTTTCCAGTTCAAACGGTACAATAATTTCATTTGATAAACTATTAAATTTTTGACGAATGTTTACTATTGAAAGCATCAATAAATCAGACCGTTTCTCATCTAACTTTTTTCTCATTTCAATAGTATGTACTTGAATTATCGATCCATTTACAATTTTCATATAGTTGACATATGCATATTGTTGGTCATCTGTTATTGAGTATACATCTACATTATTAATTGAGCTGCTAACAATCGTTGATTTGCTTCGATAATTATCCAGTAATTCCAGTTTTTCCTTAATATTTTGAGCGTTTTCAAATTCAAAATTATCTGAAAAGTTTTTCATGCTTTCTCTTAATGCAAGAATAACTTTTTGAATATCTCCTTTTAAAATTTTTCTAATTTGATTGATGTTTTCATCATATTCTTCACATGATTGTTTACCAATACAAGGTCCCTTGCAATTATTAATATGATATTCAAGACATACCTTGAACTTGTTTTTTCTAATATTATCTTCATTAAGATTATAATTGCACGTTCTTAATTGATATAATTGCTTAAACATATCAAGAATGACCCGAGCCATTCGTACAGAAGTATAAGGACCAAAATATCTTGAACCATCCTGAATTATATTTCTTGTTAAAAAAACGCGAGGAAAATTTTCTTTTTTAATACAAATATAGGGATAGGTTTTATCATCTTTTAACATTACATTATATCGAGGCTGATATTTTTTTATAAGATTATTTTCAAGCAAAAGAGCATCCATTTCAGTTTCAACAACAATATACCTGATGTCAAAAACTTTACTAACCAAGATCCGGGTTTTACCATGATCAAGATTCTTGGAAAAATATGAAGAAACTCTTTTTCTTAAATTTTTAGCTTTACCTACATAAATAATAATACTATCATTATTAAAAAACTGATAGACTCCCGGTTTATCTGGTATGACTATAATTTTTTGTTTAATATTTTCTATTTTATAAGACATATATTCAATTCATATCCATATAACAAATACTGCTTTCTATATAAATATAGATAATTTTTAAACAATTAGTTTTATTATACCAGTTAATAACAATACAACATAGAGTAAAGCCACAAATGCACGAACAATAAAAACTTATCACAATTCGTGCATTCGTGGCCTCATTTTTTTAATTATTCAGAAAGGCTTGTTATCTCAAATTTTTTTCCATCGAACAAACCTTTATCACCAATTTTTAATTCAGGAATAACCAATAGAGCCATAAATGAAAGAGTCATAAAAGGAGCATGAAGTGTACTCCCCCACTCTTTTGCTATCATATTCATTTTCTTATACTTTTCTGCAACATCCTGACCAGGTTTATCACTCATTAATCCGGCAACAGGCAAAGGCAAAACATATTTTATTTCACCATATTTGGCAACCATTCCTCCTTTCTCTTTTATAACCAAATTAATCGCCTGATAAATATCTTGGTCGGATACACCAACTGCTATAATGTTATGACTGTCATGTGCAACACTCCCAGCAATCGCACCCCGTTTTAACCCCATATTTTTAATGAATCCCACAATAGGTTTAGTCTTTTTATAGCGGTTAACAACAACAATTTTTAAAATATCATT
>JBDLJL010000097.1:0-20662 GCA_039714415.1 Bacteroidota bacterium | reverse complement strand
TCGCTCAGTAACCAATTTGGAAATGTGAAAATGTGAAGATTTGGAAATTAAATGAACCAATGACCAATGACTAATTCATCGTGGAACAAAAAATAATCTTCTTTATAGGAAAAGGTGGTGTTGGGAAGTCAACAGTTTCAGCATTAACCAGTTTGAATCATTCAAACTTAAAAAATAACACCCTTCTTGTTTCTTTGGATCCAGCACATAATCAACAAGATATTTTTCAACATAATTTTTCAGAAAAAGCTACGGAAATTAAATCCAATCTGTTTATCATAGAAATTGATATTGACAGAAGAATAAAACAATACTTGAGTAAAACGAGTCAAAAAATTCAAAATAATTATAATTACCAAAGTGCATTTAGCCTGAAAAACTATTTCAAGGTTTTAAAACATTCCCCAGGTATTGAGGAGTATGCTATGTTACAAGCATTTGAAGATATTACATCAAGTAATAAGGATAAAGAGATTGTCATTTTTGATATGCCCCCTACAGCACTCACACTACGATTTTTTAGTCTCCCAAAAACGAGCATTATATGGCTTGATCAGCTTATGGAGTTACGTGATGTAATACACAGAAAAAAAGAAACAATCTCAAAAGTAAAATTCGGAAAAAGAGAAATAGAAACAGATAGAGTAAAAAATCAATTGAAAAAACTAATAAAACAACACTCTTTTATGCAACAAATTTTCCAATCGGAAAATACCAAAATAAATATCGTATTAAATAATGATTTATTATCTGTTAATGAATCTATTAGAATATATAAAAAATTAAAAGAGATGGAATTAGGTACCGCTCATTTCATTTTAAATAAAGCAGCAGAAAAGCTGCATACAGAAAAGATGAATCTCTTACCTGAAAAGCCCTTAGTATTTTTGTCGAAGCACAACAAGCAATTAATTGGACTAAGTGAATTAATAAGTTTCCTTCGAAAAAAAGAAATTTCAGAGAACTTACTTAGTTTGTAGATTCTTTTTTCAACCCAACAATATAGTAATATAACAATATATTTTTTATACTTTTGCAGTCGCAGCAGGACGTTCTATCGCTGTTCCGGTATTCCGGAAAAGAGGAAAGTCCGGGCAATACAGGGCACCATACTTCTTAACGGGAAGATCTCTGTGAAGGGATAGTAATGTAACAGAAAATAACCGTTCCGACTTGTCGGAATAAGGGTGAAAAGGTGAGGTAAGAGCTCACCGGTATTCCGCGTAATCGGGGTAGCCGTACATCTTATGGATTGAAAGATCAAATATATTCCGGTTTTACTAACAAAAGCGAGTCTTTTATAAGTATGTCAGCCTGCTCGGTTGATTGTTTTTATTAACTGCCGGAAGGGGTAGATCGATTGAGCCAATAAGCAATTTTTGGCCTTGATAAATGATAGAAATTCCGATTTATCGGGATACAGAACCCGGCTTACAGGCCTGCTGCAATTTTATAAACCTTACCCTGGCAAAACAACCCGGATACAAGTCTGTATATTATTGTACAAATTTAGTCTGGAAATTTCGCTGGTAACCTGACATAACTAAACCAAGTCTTAAAGATACCTTATTCTGTTGAATATTGCTGATTGATAACATCAACTGCTTTTTTGCTTCCTAAATTTTTTGCTTTCAAAAATTCCCTATATGCCTTTTTTTGGTGATCCATATTCTGATAACATAAACCTTTGTTGAAATAAGCATCAACACTGTTTTGATACTTCAAATCAATGCTTTTTTGATAATCATCAACAGCTTCCTGATATTTTTCAAGAAAAAAATTTGCCGTTGCACGATTATAGTAAGCATCTGGTAATTTAGGATTTAACGCCAGGGCTTTGTTACAGTCTTCAAGAACTTCATCAAATTTTCCCTGATTTCCATGAACAGTACTTATTCGATAATATGGCCAGTCCCAGTAAGGAAATTCCTCAATTACCTCGTTGCATTTATTAAATAGTTTATCCCATTCCTGGTTAGAAACTAAAATTTCTATTTGTTTTTTATGTTGTTCCATTAACTTGTTATTAGACTCAATTTCAGCCTTTTTATCAAGTTCTTTTTGAAGTTTTTCTATATTAATTCGTTCTTTTTCTAATCTTATTTTTTCAAGTTTCTCTTTTTCCAAGCGATCCTTTTCTACTTTTTCTTTTTCAAGTCGCTCTTTTTCCTGTTGTTCTTTAACCTGTTTTTCTTTGGCTAATCGTTCTTTTTCTTTTTGTTCCTTTTCTGCCTTTTCCTTTTCCAGACGTTCTTTCTCTACTTGCTCTTTTTCCTGTTGTTCCTTAACCAGTTTTTCTTTGGCTAATCGTTCTTTTTCTTTTTGTTCCTTTTCTGTTCTTTCCTTCTCTAAAAGTTCTTTCTCTAACCGCACTTTTTCCTGATGTTCTTTAGCCAATCGTTCTTTCTCCAGGCGTTCCTTTTCTTTTCTTTCCTGCTCCAAACGTTCTTTGTCTACTTGCTCTTTTTCAGGTCGTTCCTGATCTACCTTTACTTTCTCAAGACTCTGCTTTTCTAATTGTATTTTTTCAAGATGTTCTTTTTCAAACTTCTCTTTAGCTAATCGTTCTTTTTCCAGAAATTCCTTATCTACCTTTTCTTTTTCAAGTTGCCCTTTTTCTACTTGCACTTTTTCATGTAGTTCCTTTTCTAAGGATTCTTCTTTTTCAGTTTCAGGTATTATTTTCTCCTTTTTTGTATCTTTAATTGAATACAGTTTGTTTAAAATATCTGCCTCTTTTCTTAATTGTCCTTTAGAAACAGAAGTAATAATTTTTTCTTTTCTCAATTTAGTATCATCTGTTTTTTCAAGCTTTTCCTCTTCTTTCAACTGTTTTTTCTCAGCAAGATCCTTGATTCCACTTCCAAGTTTTTTACTTTTTAGCTTTTCAGTTACCCTCTTAATAATTTGTGATTGTTCTACCTCATGCTCTTGTTTTTTTACATCCTCCTTATCAATCACTGTTTCTTTTTCTACCTTCTTTTCCGGTAGTTTATCTTTTTTAAATTTAGTAACATCTATTTTTTCAAGCTTTTCCTTTTCCTCTTTCTTCGGCAGTTCTTTAACTATGGAATCCTTCTTTTCCTTTCCAAGTTTTTCACTTTTCAGTTGATCGGTTACCTTCTTTACAATTTGTAATTGTTCTACCTCAGGCTCCAGCTTTTTTTCATCTTTCTGCTCTATCACAGTTTTCTTTTCTACTTCCTTTTCAGTTATTTTATCACTTTTAACATCAATAATTTCCTTTTTTTCAAGTACTTTTTTTTCTTTTTCAGACAAATTTTCTTCTTTTTTTGGAAATTCAAATTGAGAAGGATCAAATTCTAATCCATCAATTAAACCAGCCGAAGCAAGATATTTTTCCCTGTATTTGTTTCTGATAAAAGCACTTAATTCACGTTGACCGGGAATTTCAACTCTTTTTAATTTCTCAACATCTTTAAAGGAACCAGAGTATTTTTCCTTTAATAAAATCTCATCAATTGTATGTGCAATTAATTTACATGCTTCAGTAGGATGTGTAACAATTTGTTCTTCACTAAAAACAATAGAAACCCATCTTAACTCATTTGTCACACGATATCTTATTTTAAAAAGCTCCTCAGCCCTATTCTTTTTTACAACTATTTTTGTACCATCAAAAAGATAAGGTTCTTCAACATCAACAGCAATGTTTACCTTAGGACTATCCAGCTTAATCACAAAATCCGGTGAATAATCTAACTCTTTGGGTTTATGCACAATACGTATATTCTCAAGGAGTTTCCCCTCAAAATACTGTTCCAGGAACACAACAAAACGATTTTGAGCCACCGTATGCTCCTTTTGAACTGCTTGAATTTTATTATAACTATACCTGAAATACTTGTTAATCGCATCATGTCGGTATGCTTCAATTGCACTAGCACTATTGTTGTCTTCTATTGCCCGGCTACGTTTTTCCTTAAGTTCCTCTTGTTCTTTTTTAAGTTCGTTGAATAATTTTATGGCTATTTTATATTGCTTTTTTGTTTTTCCGTTATGTAATATCTCAAAAACAGTGGCTGTAAGTGAAACAATTCCGACAAATAATGCAAAAGCAATTATAATGTTATCGTACGGATAATCAACTTTAATTATTTTCCAACCAAAAGTAACAATAACCGCAATTGAAAGAAGCAAAATAATCGTTCCTAGAAATTTCTTCTTAGGTTTTTCCGGAAAAGCAGGTAATTCCTTAATTTCAGGAACCGGAATACCTTCAATCTTTAACTTTTCAATTTCCTCCGGTAATAAAACATACGGGTAAAATTCCGGTTTGTTCATAGATTATTTAATTTATTTTTTCTAAACTTTATTAGCTTTTGTTTACATAGGTTATGTAATACTTTACATTTTATATGCATTTTTCTTGCCAAAATTTTCTCATTTGGAAAAATATTAATGCATCCAGGTTAATTTTTCTCTAAACTAAAAAAGCTAAGGTACACAGATAATCTAAAAGAGAAATTTTATTACAGCAGGAAAAATGCTTAAACAAAACGTTATAAATCCAGAAGGGCTCAATAAAGCTAATAACGAATCCAAAAAGTATAGCAAGCTATGAATAATTTAATTTAGTAAATCCAAAACTAATAATCAGAAAATGGAAATTACCATTTAACAAAGACTATATACAAATTAACTAATCTATAACCTATTCATAAAGTAATCAACAATAATTTTTTGAAACCTTTTGATTATTTCGACTTCGTAGTTTACATTTTTTTGGTTAACTAATTTACTTTTTGTCAATAATTACCTTCATTATAAAATAGGCATATTGTTTATTGCAGGGAATAAAATTGTAGAGAAGTTTTTTGCTCGTTTTTCGTGCTATGTCAATGAGCCCCAAGCCGGCACCACCTTTATCTGACAATCGACCATCTTTGAGCTGTTTATAGTACATTTCATTCAGTTCTTCATGACTTGCATTATTTAATTGTTCTAATGAATTTTCTACTTTTGCTACTTGATTTTGCTTAATTTTGTTTGATGTAATAATAAAATACTTATTACCTTTTTTTCCAATCATAAATAGCCCTCTGCCTACTTGCTTTTTATCAGAAATTTCATCAGAATGCTTGGACATATTTTGTAGAACTTCAATGATTGCATGATACACTCTTTTACGTGTAGTATTATCAAGTGTTCCTTTCTCCATATCCTCTTCGGCCATGGATCCAAACATTTTTATAACGCTATGGCTAAATCTACCAATATACACAATGTTAACTCCATTCGAAATTAAATTATCATAAATAACTTCAATGCCGGTTACAAAATGTGGCTCAATATCAAATTTTTTTTCACTCATTTGTTTATGAATTTCTAATAAAAATAAATAAAATTGTCTAAAAATAATAAAAATTGTTAAATATACTTGTATTTCCTAACAATTTATGAATTTTGTAAAATAAATGATTGTTATAACGAATCATATAAGCAATACATAAATAAGACTAAAATATAGGCTGAGGCTAAAGTGGATTTATAAAACCTTAATCGTTATCAATTTGTTTCCATTCATTTTTTACCATGTGTATAATTCTTATAAAATCCCATAATTAGTTTAAAGATAAAGTTCGGATTCCTAATATTTTCCACATCAATATCAATAAGCTTCCTTAGCCTTAGCCTTTACTTCAGCCTAAAGTATTTTATCAATCATTTTATCCTCTACAATTTGCTTGCCAATTGAGTAACAATAAAGTGATGCTGGTTCATAAGAATGTATCACATTTGACGAAGGTATGATATCTCGCGTTTGTTTTGTAGTTATCATTGATGAAAGTAAACCATGCTTTTCACAGAAAAATCCAACAATATCCAGTTCATTGTGTTCCAGTCCATGTGGATGTTGCCACCTGACATCAGTTATCCAAACGGGATTTTTGTTTTCATCTACTTTTATTAAATCAATAAATACATGATCGTGTTTACAATAGTAAAACATATCATTTTCTATATGTTGCCATTGTGCCAATATAGCCGTCTCAACCATATTTTCTGTTCTTATATCATCTATAGACAAGGGAGTAAATAAAGCGGTCCGCATACTTACATTGGTAATATAGACCCTGAAGTATAAATCATCTTTTTCATCTGTATGACGATCGTTAAAACGATATATTCTTTTTATCAGGAATATATGCTCGAGATAATTCAAATATTTAATAATTGTTTCTTTAGAATAACCTGATAAATGTGACAGTTCATCTACATTGGTTTCGATACCAGTATTGTAGGCCAAAAATGACGTAAATGAGTTTAATTTATATAATTTATTGATCCCATATAGGTTAGGCAAATCTCTTAACAGAATCTGGTGCAAATATCGACTTCCTTCCAAACGGACTTGCTCATGATTAATTTTAGATGAAAGAACAACTGAAGAATAGTTTCCATAATTAATATAATTCATTAAATGATTATTAAAAATATCAATTTGTTCTTTTGAAAATTCATCATCATCAAAATAAATCGGATTTCGTTGGTTTCGTATTTCAATAAATTCATAGAATGAAAGAACAGGAAGTATGAAAGTATGAAATCTTTTACTGTTTGACTTACGCTTATTTTTAGATTCAATCCCTATTGAACTGGATCCTATAAATAGGGTTTTAGGGAATTTTTTTGCAATTTTTTCAAGTCCAGTTTCCCAATCACTACAGTATTGAATTTCTTCAAAAATAAAAACCAGTTCGTCTGCTGATTTTACTTCTAAAGCTTTTAAATTAAGCTTCACAATACTTTCAAGATCCAAACCCTTAAAAACAGGAATGGCAAATGAGATTAAAGAAATCTGATTTGCTGGTTTACCTGCATCAATTAACGCCTGGATGGTATGGCTCAACATGGCTGTTTTGCCAATTCCTCTCTGCCCCAATAAAACCACAGCCTTATCATCTTTTGCGTCATTCACAATTTGCATGAAAATATTAAAATAAATCCTGCGTGGCATTGAAGAATAATGCTTATCAATTTCTTTATCATACCACCAATGGTTTTCAAATTTAATTTTTTCAATTATTTGCGATTCGGGAATTTGTTGTAGCCTCATTTTTTTCTAATTTAAGTAGTCATTTGATTTATCAACCGGCGCCTTAGTCATTTATAGTCATTTGTCATTCGCTTTACTTCGACCATGCTCAGCAGCCACACTGTCATTAAGTCATTGGTTATATGTTGATTTGATTATTTGTTTATTTGTTTATCTGGTTATTCGTGTATTCGTGTATTTTTCAAATCACCAAATCCTCAAATAACCGAATCACCATTATATCATTTAAGCATTTAATCATTGTTAATTTGATTATGATCGCTTTTCAAATCACCAAATCCTCAAATCACCATTGTATCATTTAAGCATTCTATAATAGTCATTTGCATGGTTGTTCTACAAATATACTGAATTTTTAGAATAAATTGTACCCGAATTACACGAATAGCAGGGCAAAAGGAAGTTGACCTTGATTTCACGAGAAAATCAACGATTTTTTATATAAGGTATACTTCTATAAAATAAAGCATCTCCATATATAACCTTAGTAAAACACTGTATATTATGTTGTTTGTTAGGTCTTTATAAATTAGGTTGGCTCTGGTTTAAATACTCTGGGGTGCTTATAACTATCTTCTTTATATTGATTTACAGATAATTAGTAATTGGTAATTAAAAATGAATGCTAATTTTATTTAATTACTAATTGCCAGTATACTAATCACTTGCAAAATATAAGCAATACAGATATTAAAAATATCCCAGACAATCTAAACTATAGCGATTAGGTTCTACTACCATTTTAGTGGGTGTTTATGAATAATGTAACTTCAACGATAAATTCACCATGGTTATTTGTTTATCTGTTTACAACCTGCAATATTAAGCTGTATAAGCATATAGGGACATAAACAAATAAACGCATAAACAAATAACCAATATATTTTTTAATTGATTACCCACAAAATTCGTAGTAATACCATAAATTATTAGTGGCTGTAGTTTAGAATAATTGTAATTTGTTTTTCACATTTATTAGTTCCTAAAAATTACAAGGCATTGGTATATTTTTTATCTTCTCCTCCCCCCTTTTATCATTTTACTTTTGTCTTTTGTCTTAAAACTTTCCCCTTGAAACGTTTTACTTTTATCTTGTTCTTTATTTCCTTTTGGCTTTATTTCAAGGAGTTCTTTGATTAAATCAATCCTGCCAATTCTTTTCAGGCTACTTTCAATTTTTCTGCGAAATTCCCTTTTGTACCAGAAAAAAAACATACGTTGGTTTAATTTGTGTTCTTTTGTGCGTGAGGTAAATACTTTTTTGAGCGTATAAGGATGATAACCCGAATAATAAATAACTGTGGCCACAGTCATTGGCGTTGGGGTAAAGTCCTGAACTTGTTCCAGTTGAAAGTTTAGTTTTTTCGTTTTAATTGCTAAATCAGCCATATCTTCCATTTTGCTTCCAGGGTGACTGGATATAAAATACGGGATAAGCTGCTGTTTTAGTCCCAGCTTTTTATTGATGTCAAAAAAGTGCTTCTGAAATTTTTTAAATAGGTCGAATGTAGGTTTGCGCATCATTTTTAGTACTTCATCAGAAGTATGTTCGGGTGCAATTTTTAATCTGCCCGAAACATGGTTTTCTATAAGGTTTTCGGTATATTTTTTTCCATCTGCAGTCAGTTTTAGATTCTTATCAAAAAGCATATCATACCGAATACCACTACCAATAAATACTTTTTTTATACCCTGTACCCTATTTGCTTTCTTATAAAGTTCAGTTAGTTTTGTGTGATCTGTGCTCAAATTAGTACAAATAGCAGGTGAAATACACGAAGGTCTCCTACAAGTTTCACAAATTGAAAGGTCAATGCCCTGCATTTGATACATATTAGCCGAAGGTCCGCCCAAATCAGAAATATTACCCTTAAAATCTGGCATTTTTGCTACTTTTTCCACTTCACGAAGTACAGAGCCCGCTGACCTGCTTTGTACAAATTTCCCCTGATGGGCAGATATAGTGCAAAAGCTACACCCACCAAAACAGCCACGATGAATGTTTATGGAAAATTTTATCATTTCAAATGCCGGGATAGGACCTTTTTTATCATATTTAGGATGCGGAAGCCGTGTAAATGGCAAATCATACATGGCATCCAGTTCAGTCTGCTCCAGGACAGGAAAAGGCGGGTTTACAACAATAGTTTCTTTGCCAGCTTTTTGTGTAATAATATCCGCATTTAAACGGTTTGATTCCGTTTCAATTATTTTAAAATTTTTGGCAAATTTCAGTTTATCTTTTAGGCATTCTTCATGAGAATATAGTCGTATTATTTCTTTATCACCTTCATTCCTAACAGTGGTTTCTTTCTGTAAATAAGCTGTTTGCAAAACATTAGTCAACTCAGCTATAGCCTTTCCTTCTTTCAGCTTATTTACAATTTCTTTAATTGGTTTTTCGCCCATTCCATATACTAATAAATCTGCTTTAGATTCAATTAGTATACCCGGTTTTAATTTATCAGACCAATAATCGTAGTGTGTTAATCGTCGTAAAGAAGCTTCAACACCACCTAATACAACAGGCACATCAGGAAATAGTTTTTTCAGTATATTACTGTACACGATACTTGCATAATCTGGTCGGTATGCTTTTTTACCATCCGGGGTATACGCATCGTTTGAGCGAAGCCGTTTATTTGCTGTGTAATGGTTCACCATGGAATCCATATTGCCTGCTGTTACAGCAAAAAATAAACGGGGTTTGCCAAACTTCTTAAAATCACGTAAATCGTCCTGCCAGTTTGGTTGTGGAACAATAGCTACTTTAAGCCCCATGCTTTCAAGAACCCGACCAATAACAGCAGCACCAAAGGCCGGGTGGTCAACATAAGCATCCCCTGTAAAAAGGATTACATCCATTTCTGTCCAACCTCGTAATTTTGCATCTTTTACAGTGACCGGCAGCCATTTATTTATGTAAGTTTCTCTCAAAGGTTTACTTTTTATTCTGTTAAGAACAAATGTATCAATATTATTTATATTTTCATTTCAAAATAAGGCAGGGTATCCAAAATGGCTCAATAAATTTGCAATCATAGCTTAAAACAACTACCTTTGGCGTTAGTAACGTAATGTGTAACTATTTTTGAATGATTATAAGTTTTAACGATAAAGAAGCTGAAAAAATTTGGAATGGAATTCGTTCAAAAAAATTGCCAAATGAAATTCAGGAAATAGCAAGAAGAAAATTGAGAATGCTTAATAATGCTCAAAATCTAAATGATTTGAGAATTCCACCATCGAATCGTTTAGAAAAATTAATTGGAGATCTCCAAGACTATTATAGCATTAGAATCAATAGACAATGGAGAATTATATTTAAATGGCAGGATGACAATGCCTATGAAATAGAAATTGTTGATTATCATTGAATTAAAATTTGAATAAAATGAAAAATTTAAAAAACATACATCCTGGTGAAATTCTTAAAGAAGAATTTCTAACTCCAATGGGAATTACTGCATACCGACTTGCAAAAGAAACATTTATTCCACAGACAAGAATTAGTGAAATTTTGAAAGAAAAGCGTAGAATAACAGCTGATACAGCATTGAGATTTTCGAAATTTTTTGGAACAAGTGCCAAATTTTGGCTTGGAATACAAAATGACTACGATTTGGAAGAAGAAAGATATCAGAAGAGAAAAGAATTAGAGCAGATTAGTACTATTAATACAAATACGGCTGCATAACGCCAAAAAGTTTTGTATTAACCTGTAGCAAGTATTAAATTGCTACAAATATTTTTTACTCTAGTTGAACTCCAATCATAAACCTATCAAAAGAATTTGCACCTCAAAGTGTTGTAATCTAGTAATCAAATTATGCAGTACCGATTAATATTATTCATTTTTGTTTCTCTATTCCTAACATTTTGTTCAAACTCTTCATACGAAAAGGTTTTTACTTTGTCAAAATCAGGAAATATTACAGAACTTGAAAACTTATTGGCAGAAAATAATTTTAATTTAGATACTGTTGATAAACAGGGTTATTCACCACTTGCCTATTCTGTAAAATACCAAAAATTGGAAATGCTAAAGTTTTTAATATCGAAAGGGGCTTCTGTAAATTATTATAAATATCTATATACTTCTCCATTATTTATAGCATTAAGTGCAGTGCAAACAGATATCTTAGTTGACACAAATGGATATGATAGTTCCACAAAGGAAGAAATTATTAAAATATTGATTCATAACGGATTTGTTATTGATAAAAATACTTTAGCTGGGAAAAATCTCGTAACAAAAATGCGTGATATTAAAAAATATGATTTACGGCAACTCGCATTTACTAATGTAATTGAAGATACATCGAAATTTAAAAAGAGAAAGCTAGATAGTATCAAATATGCAAAAGAATATAAGCAGAGAGTTATTGATTATAACAACAAAAAAAATATTCCTTTAGTTACTGAACCAAATATAATAAAAGAAAATAATTCAGTTTCATTTAAATTACATAATGTTAAAACTGCTAGCTCCTTATTGTCTGAACTTGATTATATAAAAGCAATTAAACAACGAAAACTTTTTAAAATTGAATTTTGTAATAAACTTGACTATAAGCTTATTCCTAGCCCTATCCACCCATTTGCAAGAGCAGTTCAACGTGCATATGATGAACACCGACCTTTAATAATTAGTCCAGACATTGTTTGGTTATTAATTATACAAGGATTTGCAAAGCATATTGAATTAAATCCTAATAAATATAGAAAAAAACTTGTTGATTTTGAAGGCGTAAAAAGGATTGATATAGTACGAAATGACTTTGTAAGAGGTGAAACAGATAGTCTTTGGCCTAAGGTTATTAAGCAATTTGGTCAACATATAGATAAGTATTTAATAGATACTACTTTACATTCAAAAATTGCACATTTTTTTTCAACAACAACCAATAAAGAATTAACGGCTTTTGAAATTGCATTCTTAGAAATAAACAAGCATTATTTTGAATATCACTTTTGGGCATGTGGAATTCCTAAAATTACCCTTGAAGGTAACACGGAAGATTGGATTTGGATTAGAAATAATATTGAACAGTTTAAGAATTATGATTTAAACTGGTGGATTAAAAAATTAGTACCAATACTTGATCAATTTATTCAAACTTCGAAAGGAAACATTGATTTGAAATTTTGGAGTAAAATTTATCGTTATGATCAGAATTGTAACTCTAATATAACCGGTTGGTTTGCAAAGTTCTTTCCATACATTAGAAAAGGTGTTACAAAATTCAAAAAAAACCCCTTGGTATTAAAAGAACCTGTCTATCATGATACTTACTATTGGGGTGGAATTGAAAATGAAAACTTTGTTAGTGGACTATCTTATGTTGATTTTATTTTTCATATGAATAGGGATAGCTCTAGGATGAGTTTTGTTTCTGGCTTTGTAGGTATTAAACAAAATCATAAAACAAAAGCATTAAAACCGGAAATTAATTGGCTTATTTTAAACAAATAAGCTCTAATTTATCCCCAAATTAACCGTACTTTTGCAAAATGTCCAAAACCACTAAAAATCAAAAAAGTATTCTCAATAAAATGCGTATTGAGAAACTAAACCCAATGCAGGAAGAAGCTCATTTGGCCATTCATTCCAGTCCGGATGTTGTTTTGCTTTCACCCACAGGAACAGGTAAAACTTTAGCTTTTTTGCTCCCCATTATTGCAGAATTAGATTCGAATTGCACAGAGATTCAAGTGCTCATTCTAGTACCTTCGAGAGAGTTAGCAATTCAAATTGAGCAGGTTACCAGGGAAATGGGAACAGGTTATAAAACCAATGCAGTATATGGAGGGCGATCAGGCTCAAAAGATAAACTTGAAATTAAACACCGTCCGGCTATTCTTATTGGAACACCAGGACGTGTGGCTGACCACTTAAGAAGGGAAAACTTTTCTGCTGATAATATTAAGACTTTGGTACTTGACGAATTTGATAAATCGCTTGAAGTTGGTTTTGAAAAAGAAATGATTGAAATTGTGGATAATCTGCCAAATCTGAAAAAGAGAATATTGACTTCTGCTACCCAGGATAGGAAAATTCCGGCCTTTGTTGGTTTAACTGCCCCTATCTACATTAATTATCTGGATAAAGAAATTACTGAATTAAAAATCAAAACGATACTTTCTCCATCGAAAGATAAAAGGGAAACACTTGTTAAGCTGCTTGCCCATATTGGAAATCAACCGGGGATTATTTTTTGCAACTTTAAAGACACCATTCAATGGCTTAGTGATTTCCTTACAGAAAAAAATATTAGCCACGGTAATTTTTATGGTGGCCTGGAACAACAAGACAGGGAAAGGGCTCTTATCAAATTTCGTAATGGAACACACCAACTTATTATAGCCACAGATTTGGCCGCAAGAGGAATCGACATTACTGAATTAAAATTCATTATACATTATCAGCTTCCACCACGCGAAAAAGAGTTCACTCATAGAAACGGAAGAACTGCCCGTATGCACAATGATGGTACAGCTTATGTTCTACAGTGGGAAAATGAAAATTTGCCCGATTTTATACGTAATTCAGAAATTGAAATATTAAAAGAGCAGCCCACTCCTACTACTTCTAATTGGAAAACCTTATTTATTTCAGGAGGAAGAAAAGATAAAATTTCTAAAGGGGATATTGCCGGGCTGTTTTTAAAACAAGCTAAGCTTGACAAAGAACAACTAGGAACTATTGAGCTTAAAACGGATTGTGCCTTTGTTTCGGTGCGTGAATCACAAGTGGATCATATCATTAAAACAATCAATAATACTAAGCTTAAAAAGAAAAAAATACGGGTGAGCCTTATATAAGAGTCTATCTAAAAAATCAGGTTTTTTCAATATTTTTGCTTTTTTTGTATTATGATACAACAGTATACAGTTCTCAGTAGGCAGTCTTTGACTGCAACTACGGATTGTTGACTGTATACCGCAAACTTATCATATCTTAAAATAAATCCTATGAAAAAATCAATAATAAAACTATTAAAAGTTTTAGCTTCAATAATTGCAACATTATTCCTGGCTATTGTAGTATTTATATTTTTTACCGGCCCTCAATTACCAGAAAATACAGATCAGCTTATTGAAAATGTTGTCCAATCAGAACCTCCTGAATTTGTAAAAGGAACAGCTGATTATGTAATTTCTGACAGCTTAAAAATATGGTATGAATGCATAAGCCCTGAAGACTCTATAAAAGGAAATGTTTTACTTTTTATGGGAATCTCAAATGATGCCATGGGATGGCCACCGGAATTTTTGAAACTTCTGGTTGATTCAGGCTACAGGGTAATACGCTATGATTACCGTAGTACAGGCATGTCTGACTGGATAGAGGATTATCAAAAATCTCCTTTCTCTTTGCGGGATTTAGGTAAAGATGCTGTAACAATTCTTGACACCCTTAAAATACAAAAAGCACACTTAGTAGGTGTTTCCCTGGGCGGGATGGTTGCACAGGATTTTGCCATTTTCTATCCTGAAAGAACATCAAGCCTGAGTTCCATTATGTCATCAGGAAATATAATAGACCCTGAATTACCGGGAATATCGAAAACCACAATTTTAAAACTGATTAAAATTGGGATTAGATATAATATTATCAAAAATGAAAAGAATACAATAAAATTAAACCTGACTGCAAGGACTATATTAAGAGGTAGTTCACTAAACGAAAAAGATATTAAAGAAATTTCAGAACAGGTACTTTACAATATGCGCAAACGAAATGGCTACAATATTAAATCATCAGAACAACACCAGGCAGCAACACTTCAATCCGGTTCACGTTATGATAAACTAAAAAATATTAATATTCCGATACTGTTAATCCATGGTGAAAAGGATCCATTAATCCCAATAGAACATAGCAAAAAACTGGCATCAATAATCCCACATGCTAAAACAAGATGGTTTCAAGGACTTGGGCATGATATCCCACACGAATATACTGATTCTGTGAGCAATGAACTAATTGCTCATTTTGGAAGAATACGAAATAAGGTAACTTCTAAAAATCCAAATTTCTTCGTTACTCAAATTTTTCAAAACACTCATTTACAATAGTAAACTCGAGCTTTAAAAAATTTGAAAGCCTTGAACTTTTAATTTTTAGAGGCCACCATAAATAAATATCAAAAAGAATTTGATTTATTGTTTAATATTGATTTCAAAAAGACTTCTTGGGTATTCTTATCAAAAATAAGCCAATAAATGTAATAATACCATTAAATAATAAAAGCGTATACCCTAAATAAAATTCAAACCAGTTAATAATTGCTATATTTAAGAAATATGACATTACAGGTGCTAAAATCACAACTATTGGGACCAAATTATCCCTGACCTTAAATTTTGTAAATAAGCCAAATGTAAATAAACCCAGTAAAGGACCATATGTATAGCCGGCAATAGTAAAAACGGTATTAATAACACTATCATTATTAATCAGATGAAAAATCATGATAATGCCAATAAGTATAAGTGAAAATGAAATATTAATCTGAGTTCTAATCCTCTTTTTTTCTTTATCAGTTTTCTTTTCAAGATTTAGAAAGTCTGTATAAAAGGATGTGGTAAGTGAAGTCAGGGCAGAATCAGCTGAAGAAAAAGCTGCAGAGGCAATTCCTATCATAAAAACGATTCCGGCAAAGGTGCCAAGTTGATTTAAGGCAAGTTCCGGGAATATTTTGTCTGTATCCATAAAATTCCCGGCTTGGTTAACCGAAAGTACAATTCCGGTTTTTTGAATATACAGATAAAGCAATACACCTAATATCAAAAAAATTAAATTAGTGATAACCAAAATAAAGCTATACAGATAAATATTCTTTTGCGCTTCTTTTAAATTTCTACATGTTAGGCTTTTCTGCATTTCATTTTGATCCAATCCATTCATGGCAATGGCAACTACAGCACCTGTAATAAACTGTTTATAAAAGTTTTTTTCATAATTCCAGTCCCAATTAAATATAGTTGAATATTCACTATTAAAAATGGTATCTGTCAATTCGCCAAAATTAAGGTTCAAGTTACTGGAAATTATATATATACTAAACCCAACAGATAGTAACATCATAGATGTTTGGAATGTATCTGTCCACACAATGGTTTTAATACCTGCTTTGTAAGTATATGCCCAAATTAACAATATGGTAATAACAACAGTAAGTACATATGGCACATGATAATGTTGAAAGAAAGCCCAGTGCAATACACCTGTAACAATAAATAGCCTGAGTGATGCACCTATGGATTGGGAAAGAAGAAAGAAAAGAGAACCGGTTTTATGAGAAACTTTTCCAAAACGCTTTTCAAGATAAGTATAGATCGAAACTAAATTAAGCTTATAATAAAGTGGAAGAAGTACAGTAGCAATAACAAAATAACCTACCAAATATCCAAGTACCAGTTGAAAATAGTAAAAATTTGTATTTCCAACTTCACCTGGTACAGAAATAAAAGTAATTCCGGATAAGGATGCTCCAATCATACCAAATGCAACCAGATACCAAGGTGACTGACGATTTCCTGTAAAGTAAGTATCAACAGTTGCATTACGTGCAGAAATACGGGATATTAAAAATAAAATAGCAAAATAACTTACTAATATGGTCAGGACTAATATAGGACTCATTTGTATTTCTTATTTTAATATTTTGCACAAAGATAAAATATTTGTTTACCTTTAATTCATAAGCTAAAACTTTACAATAATTTATTTAAAAATGGATGATATTAAGTTAGATATACGCAAAGTAAGCACAGAAGCAGAAAAAATGATTTGTGCTAATATTATGGCAAGCACAGAACCATGGATTACACTTGGAATTAATTATGATAAGCTAATGAATACAATCAATGATAGCTTGAATGAGGTATTTGTGGCATATGTCCAAAAGGAAATTATTGGAACAATTATCATTCAGACAAAAGGGGCATTTTCAGGATATCTTAAAAGTATAGCTATAAAAACTAATTGGCAAGATAAACATCTGGGAAAGATTATGATGAAATTCCTGGAAGAAGAGATTTTTTCTGAGCACACCAATGTATTTTTATGTGTTTCGTCATTTAATCTAGCAGCAAAAAGGTTTTATCTAAAACTTGGTTATGAAGTAATTGGTGAAATTAAAAACTACCTGGTTAAAGGGCAAGATGAAATATTAATGAGAAAAACAATTGGTCCAATACTTGAAAATGCAGGGTAATAGATGAAACAAGCATGATTAAAATAATTACTCACAAATTTTTATTAATTTTATTTGTGTTCGTGAGCTAAAGGTTATTAAACACACACGATAATGATTATTTTACATTATGCGGTTCCATCCGACAAATAAAAATAATTAAAAAATAAACGGATGAAAATAATTGCAGAATTGAACTACTATAACTCATCAACTATAAATTGTCAAAACCAGTTTCCTTGCGCCACCATGGTTCCTAAACTCACAAAGGTATATTCCCTGCCATGTTCCCATGTTTAATCTGCCATTGGTAATGGGTATGTTCAAAGAATTCCCCATAAGCGATGCTTTAATATGTGCGGGCATATCATCATCTCCTTCCATAGTATGGGTATAATAATGCTCACCTTCAGGAACCAGTTTATTCATAATATTTTCAAAATCAACACGTACCGATGGATCTGCATTTTCATTCAAAGTAATTCCGGCAGATGTATGCTTCAAAAAAAGATTCAACATTCCTGTTTCTGGCAAGTCACCTAATTCTTTTTCAATAATATGGGTTATTAAATGATAACCTCTTTGGTAATTTGGTAAATGGATTTCGCTTTGCTGGATCATGATTTAGTTTATTGGTAACGGGTAATTTAGGGCAATCGGGTTTTAAATTTGAACCCATTCAGGGTTCACATTGCTATTCCTTATGTACCATGGGTTTTACCCATGGTTATTCAAATTTAACCACTTCGTGGTTATTATTACAGTTAAAATATTTAAAAACCCTGAAAGGATTTAATATAAATAACCACGGGTGTAACCCGTGGTATGATAATAATAGCTGACACAACACTGAAAGTGTTGAATATTCAGTGTTTTTAAACCCGATTGCCCTGTTTACCTAACTGTCATTAAATGGTTATTTGGTTATTCGTGCACTTTTCAAATCACCAAATCCTCAAATAACCGAATCACCATTATATCATTTAAGCATTGAATCAGTATTTATCTGTTTATTCGATTGCTTCAAATCACCAATTACTATAATTACTAATGACTTCTTAATGACCAATATACCAATTACCATTTAAATACTCAAGACTTTCCAAGTTTTATAAACTTTGCAAGTCGTAATAAACCACCTAATTACTCAATAATGTCCAATGACTCAATGACAATTAATGAGCAATGTCTATTTCAAAACCGATTCAGCAAATTCTTTACCCAATTCAAGCGCTTTAAGGTTAATATTTACAACATCTTCGCCTTTGCGACCAAAAATTGTTCTTAATGCATCCTCTAAATCTTCGTATTTTAAATTTAGGAAAGAAGAAGCAGCACCAAGCATTACAATGTTTGATGAACGTGCAGCTTTAATTTCTTTTGCCATTGAATCCGCATCAAGTATAATATGGTTTTTCACCTTTTCAACTTCTTTAATAACATTCTCAATATCAGGATAATTAGGAATGTTTACAAAAGGTGTGGAATTTGTCACTAACCAGCCGTCTTTTGCTAAAAATGGTAAATACCGTAGGCTTTCCATCGGCTCAACAGCTATTATAACATCAGCTGCTCCTTTGGCTATTAAATCTGATGCAATGGGCTTATCGGATATTCTTAAATTAGCCTGGACATCACCACCTCTTTGGCTCATTCCATGAACTTCTGATTGTTTTAAATGCAAATTATTTTGTAAAGCAGCAGTACCTATTGTAGCGGCAATTGTTAAAATACCTTGTCCGCCAACACCTGCTAAAATTATATCTGTTTTCATTTTATATATTGTTTTTTTCAGTATTTTATTTATTATTTCATTAAAACATTGCTTATTTGGTTATTCGTTTATCTGTTTATTTCAAATCACCGAATCCTCAAATCTCCATTATTCATATTGTTTATTTGGTTATAGCATTTGCTATTTAAGGTTCAGTTCTTTCAATTTATTTGTAAGTGACTTATTCCTAACAGTTTGTACACACCGCCTTCTTGGAATAACAACAGAAACACCATTATAAGCCATTTCTTCTTTTAAAACCCGAACCATTTCGTCGTGATTTTTCTTAGTTGGGTTCATAACTATAATGTGCTCAGGATCAACACCTATCCCCTTACAAAT
This sequence comes from Bacteroidota bacterium, assembly GCA_039714415.1. Classification (GTDB taxonomy): domain Bacteria; phylum Bacteroidota; class Bacteroidia; order Bacteroidales; family NBLH01; genus NBLH01. The sequence continues at coordinate 1,260 of JBDLJL010000097.1, read as the reverse complement.
ATCTTCTATTTTGCCAAGTGCCTGGGAGTCTTGCTGGCCAGTCATTCCCGTAGTAAAATTATCTGAAATAAGCACGGTGATAGGCGAATTTTCAACCACAGCATCAAGCAAGCCGGTCATCCCTGAATGGGTAAATGTTGAATCGCCAATTACAGCTACTGAAGGAACCAAGCCTGCATCGGCAGCACCTTTAGCCATAGTAATAGATGCTCCCATATCAACACATGAATTAATTGCATTATATGGTTCTAAAGCACCAAGCGTATAACAGCCAATATCAGCAAATACCCTACCTGTACCATGTTCAGCAATAGCTTCATTTAAAGCAATATATGCATCAATATGGCCACAGCCGACACACATTGCCGGTGGCCGGCCTGCAACAAGTTCAGGAATTTCCTGTGTTTCTTCCTGTTTAAAACCAAGTGCTATTCCTACAAGGTTAGGGTTAAGTTCACCATCTCTTGGTAAAGTTCCGTCTAAGCGACCTTTTACTTTTACTTTTTCAAGATATCCTTTTAGCATTTCTTCAACAACAGGTGCACCTTCTTCAAGAACTAAAATTTCTTCGCACTCGTTAAACAATTTCTCAACCAGCTTTCTTGGTAATGGATATTGACCAATTTTTAAAACCGGATAAGGGATATCCTGATCAGGATAATTTTCATTTAAGTAATTAAGTGCTAATCCACAAGCAATTACACCTAGTTTTTTATCTGTACCTTCGGTATATTTATTAAATTCAGATTTCTCGGAATCAATTTCAAAATTAGCCTGATTGCTTAAAAGCCCTTTATACCTGTTTCTTGCAATTGATGGCAAAAGAACAAATTGACGAGGGTCGCTTGGTAAACTGTTATCGTTTTGCTCTTTTATATCAAGCCTTTTAATACCTGCACGCGAGTGGGATAACCTTGTTGTTATTCTCATTAATACCGGGACTTGAAATTTTTCAGATAATTCAAAGCCACTGCGTGTCATTTCATAAGCCTCCTGTTGATTTGATGGCTCAAGAATAGGTATCATAGCAAACTTTCCGTAAAACCTTGAATCCTGCTCATTTTGCGATGAGTGCATTGATGGATCATCCGCAACTGTAACAATCAGGCCACCATTAACACCGGTTATGGCAGAGTTTACAAAAGCATCTGCGGCTACATTTAAGCCCACATGTTTCATACAAACCATGGCACGTTTTCCTGCATAGGACATACCCAATGCGGCTTCCATGGCTGTTTTTTCATTGGATGACCACTTACT
>JBDLJL010000096.1:0-21304 GCA_039714415.1 Bacteroidota bacterium | reverse complement strand
ATCAATAAATTTCAAAGTAATCCTTTCATAAATCCAGTCTTCTTTGTTTTCCAGACTCATTATTTTTGTTGGTTTTCCAACTAGTAGTTCAGCACCGTTTAAGCCTTTTTGTGGCATTCCTTTCCACAAACCCTTTGTATTAAATTGTAACATATCAAGATAAAGATCACCCCTTTTCTGCCAAGTAGTATATTTGGCACTTTTTTTAGGATTTTCGATATCCTTATCACTCTTTTCTTTAGCTTTTAATAAGCTTTCAACAGTTTGCGGTGTAGTTTGTGCACTAATAAAAGCAGCACTCATAAACACTCCAACCAATAATAAAGCTATTCTTTTCATTTGTATCTATTTAATTTATAATTTCACTTGCAAAAATAAACCATTTTTATACTCAACCAATATATTTTATAACACAATTAAATTAACTTGCCTCTGTCAGTATCTTTACTGCCAACTATACATTGATTGACTTAATAATCAAGGAATAATACTATTTTAATGATATAAATCTAACACCAAAACAGATTAATTAATCTTTATTATCTATATTATTCTCATTAACGTCATTTTCATTAATATTATTTTCAATAACCCCGTTTTCTTCATCTCCATTCACTTCAACCTTTGCTACAGCTGCGATAGAATCCTTACCCTTAATATTAATTAGTTTTACTCCCTGGGTTGCCCTTGCTGATACACGAATAGATGAAACAGCAACCCTGATCGTTAAGCCTGAACGGTTAATAATCATGAGATGATCCGTATCTTTCACATTTTTAATGGAAATTAATTGTCCTGTTTTATCGGTAACATTCAAGGTTTTTACACCTTTCCCGCCCCTATTGGTAATCCGGTAATCCTCTAACCTGGAACGTTTTCCGTAACCTTTTTCTGATACTACCAGAATATCTTCATTTTGTTCTTTAATACATATCATCCCAATAACCCGGTTATTATCATCAATATTGATACCTTTAACCCCGGTTGCTGTCCTACCCATGGTACGGACTTTACTTTCGTTAAAACGAATGGCTTTTCCTGAAAGTGCAGCAATAATAATTTCATGTGATCCATCTGTAAGCCTTGCTTGTAAAAGATTATCCCCTTCACGGATACCTATTGCATTGACACCATTTTGGCGTGGTCTTGAATATGCCCTCAAAGATGTTTTTTTAACAATTCCTTTTTGTGTACAAAGTATGATATTGTGGCCGTCAACATACTCATCATCAGTAATATTGTCAACATTTACATAAGCTACCACCTTATCATCAGGGGCAATATTAAGCATGTTTTGCATGGCCCTGCCTTTGGATGTTTTACTTCCTTCAGGGATTTCATAAACCTTTAACCAATAACATTTCCCTTTTTCTGTAAAAAACAACATAGTGTTGTGCATTGACGCTACATACAAGTGTTCCAGGTAATCAGTATCGCGTGTTGTACTTCCTTTGGCACCGGTCCCACCCCTGTGTTGGGTTTTATAGTCAGTTAAAACAGTTCTTTTTATATAACCCAATTTTGAAATAGTTAAAACCACATCCTCATCAGCATAAAAATCTTCTGGGTTAAATTCTTCTGATGAATACTGAATTTCAGTCCTTCGTTCATCATTATACTTTTCCCTAACTTCCTGAAGTTCGTCTTTTATGATGTTCATCCGAAGGTCTTTATTGGCAAGTATCTCTTTTAAGTGTTCTATTAATTTTTTGATATCTTCATATTCTGCACGAAGTTTATCCTGCTCAAGACCGGTTAACTGGCGCAAACGCATTTCAACAATGGCCCTTGCCTGAATTTCGGTTAGTTTAAAGCGTTCCATTAGATTTCCACGAGCTTCGTCCGGGGTTTTAGATGCCCTGATAATTTTGATTACTTCGTCAATATTGTCACTGGCAATAATTAACCCTTCTAAAATATGGGCACGCTCTTCTGCTTTTTTTAATTCAAACTGCGTACGACGTACAACAACCTCATGCCTGTGCTCAATAAATGCATCAAGCATCTCTTTGATATTGAGCAATCTCGGTCGTCCTTTTACCAAAGCAATTGTATTTATACTAAAGCTTGATTGCAGGCCGGTATATTTAAAAAGTTTGTTTAATACAATATTGGCAATAGCATCCCTTTTTATGTCAAAAACGATTCGCATACCTGTACGGTCTGATTCATCGTTGGCATTTGAAATACCTTCGAGCTTTTTCTCGTTAACCATATCCGCAACCTTTTGAATAAGTTCTGCCTTATTCACCAGGTAAGGTATTTCCGTAACTACAATTTTTTCTCTACCTGAATCTGTTGTTTCGATTTCGGCACGGGCCCGCATTACCACCCTGCCTCTTCCAGTGTGGTATGCATCTTTAACACCCTGGTAACCATAGATAATTCCCCCTGTAGGAAAATCCGGTGCTTTCAGGTGTTGCATTATTTCGTCTATACTAATTTCCGGATTATCAATAGTGGCCATAGTAGCATCAATCACTTCACCAATATTATGTGGCGGTATGTTTGTGGCCATACCCACAGCAATACCAGATGCACCGTTTACCAATAAATTAGGAATTTTGGTTGGTAAAACCGTAGGTTCTTCCAGCGTATCATCAAAGTTCAATTGGAAATCAACCGTATTTTTATCTAAATCAGCTAATGATTCTTCGGCAATTTTCATTAAACGGGCTTCAGTATAACGCATAGCCGCAGGACTATCACCATCAACAGACCCAAAGTTTCCTTGTCCGTCAACCAATGGATAACGTAAGGACCATGTTTGTGCCATACGAACCATAGCATGATAAACAGAACTATCACCATGTGGATGATACTTACCCAACACCTCACCCACAATTCTTGCAGATTTTTTATATGGTTTGGTTGAAGTAATCCCCAATTCCCTCATCCCAAATAAAACTCTTCTGTGTACAGGCTTTAAACCATCACGTACATCAGGTAACGCTCTTGAAACAATCACTGACATTGAATAATCAATGTAGGCTGATTTCATTTCCTCCTCAATATCTACAATCCTAATTTTGTCGTATTCTGACATATTTCTTTTAAAATTTGTAATACAATAAGTATTTCTAAAAAAAGTTTATACCAACAGATAATACCATGGTATTTTTATAAGCTTCCAGTATAATCTTTAAAATAAAGCCTTTTAAGACATCAAAAAAGCATGGCTGAAAGAATCCGCTAAAGTAGTCAAATAATCGCTAATATGGAATCTTTTTCAGGCATGTTTATTAACAAAAGGTGTTAAAAACATAATAAATTTAGTAACTGGTAATTAGTAACTGGTAATTAGTTAGTTACGTCGCAGATGAAATAAAAGGAATATGGGGAATTTAGGGAAATAAGGATACGATGCCTTTTAAATAATGTAACGTGTGGGGAATAAGCAGGGTAATCGGGTTTAAGAATTATAGAACGGTTTTATGATTTATATTAAGATGTTTTGAACGTCATTTTAAACGCAATCGCCCTTGAGGAATAAGGGATTATTAATTTTCATTGCTGCGATTTTTTATGTGCCCTGAAAAGCTAATACCGCTTATTAACATCGCAATGTTTATAATATTTTTACTTGTGTTGCAGATATATACATATCTTTGGGGTCAAAATTAAATAGAAATGGATATAAAAATAGAAGAATCCTGGAAAAAATTATTAAAGGATGAGTTTGAAAAAGAATATTTTATAAATTTAGTTGATTTTGTAAAATCAGAATACAATGAATATAAGGTATATCCACCAGGAAAAAATATTTTCAGTGCTTTTGACCATTGCCGTTTTGATGATCTTAAAGTAATAATTTTAGGACAAGACCCCTACCATGGTGCTGGTCAAGCAAATGGTTTATGCTTTTCAGTAAGTAATGAAGTTACTAAGCCACCTTCATTGCTGAATATTTTTAAGGAAATAAAAGAAGATATTGGTATAGAAATTCCTCAAAGTGGAAACTTAGAGCGTTGGGCAAAACAAGGTATACTATTATTGAATGCCACATTGACAGTTCGCGCCAATCAGGCAGGCTCGCATCAAAATAAAGGTTGGGAAATTTTTACCGATGCTGTAATTAAAACAATATCAGACAAAAAAGAAGAACTTGTATTTTTGTTATGGGGTGCTTATGCTCAACGCAAAGGTGCTGTAATTGACAACGATAAGCACAAGGTACTTCAATCTGCTCACCCCTCTCCTTTCGCTGCACATAAAGGATTTTTTGGTAATAAACATTTTAGCAAAACCAACGATTTTTTATCAAAATCAGGTAAACAAATAATTCATTGGTAAGGTAATTGGTAATTAAAATATAGAAATTAGGTTTGCAGAGTTCAAAAAGGAATCTGAAAATCTGTATTACAGCTTTGACCTTTTTTAAGTTAGAATTAGTTGATAACATAATTAGGCAATTTTTATATTTTTAGAAAAATAGTATTTTTGTACAGAATAATAATCAATAATTGATTTAAAATGAATCCGAAATTTACAGATAGAATAAAAAAAATACTCACATACAGCAAGGAAGAAGCAGTTCGTCTTGGAAATAAATATATTGGTACAGAGCATTTATTTCTTGGAATTTTAAGGGAGGGCGAAGCAACAGTTCTTGATGATTTAATAAATCTTGGGATTGACTTAAGGTCTGTTAAAGAAGAAATTGAAGATAAAATTAAAATTGATATTCCAGAGATTATTTTAGAAAATGATCAATCTACCGGTTTGCTTAAAACAGCAGAACGTGCATTAAAACTAACCGAGCTGGAAGCAATTTCTTTTAAAAGCCAAATACCAGATACCCAGCACTTAATGTTGGCAATTTTAAAAGATGAAACAAGTATTGTTACACAGGTACTTCATAAATATGAGGTTGATTACGATACTTTAAAAGAAAAGCTTATTGATTTCCCTAGTGCTGAAATTCATAATGAAGATGATGACACAAGTGAGGAACATGAAAACCCAGAGAAAAAAAATCCAATGGGTAAGGGAAGGTCGCAATCTGAAACCCCGGTATTGGATAATTTTGGTGTTGACCTTACTAAAGCTGCAGAAGATGATCAGTTAGACCCGGTTGTTGGTCGTGAAATAGAAATTGAACGCCTGGTTCAGATTTTAAGCCGTAGAAAGAAAAACAATCCTGTACTTATAGGCGAACCGGGTGTTGGAAAATCAGCAATTGCAGAGGGCCTGGCCATACGTATTATTAAAAAACAGGTATCAAGGGTACTTTTCGGAAAACGAATTGTAACCCTTGATGTAGCTTCTATTGTTGCCGGAACAAAGTACAGGGGGCAGTTTGAAGAAAGGATGAAATCAATTCTTAATGAACTGGCAAAAACTGATGACGTAATTTTGTTTATTGATGAAATCCATACCATTGTTGGTGCTGGTGGCGCCAGTGGATCACTGGATGCTTCAAATATGTTGAAACCGTCTCTTGCAAGAGGTGAAATTCAATGTATAGGTGCCACAACCTTGGATGAATACCGACAACATATTGAAAAGGATGGGGCTTTGGAACGACGTTTTCAAAAAATAATGGTTGATCCTACCTCCATGGAAGAAACAATTGAAATCCTGCATAATATAAAAGAACGATATGAAGACCACCACAATGTAATTTATACTGATGGTGCAATTGATAGCTGTGTTAAACTAACTACGCGCTACATAAGTGACAGGCATTTACCGGATAAGGCAATTGATGCACTTGATGAATCAGGATCAAGGGTACATATTTCCAAAATAAAAATCCCTGAAACAATTGAGCAAATTGAAGAGCAAATTGAAGATATCAATAAGGAAAAATTGGCAGCTGTTAAAAATCAACAATTTGAACTTGCTGCATCGCACAGGGATAAAGAGCATGAGTTGTTAAAAAATCTTGACGAAGAAAAACTAAAGTGGGAAAAAGATCTTTCAAATAATCGTGAAACGGTTGATGTTAATAGTGTTGAAACGGTTGTGGCTATGATGACAGGTGTACCTGTGCAGAGAATTGCTCAATCAGAAGGTGCCCGTTTATTAAAAATGAAAGATGAACTAAATTCAAAAGTTATTGGCCAGGATGATGCTATTACTAAAATTGTAAAAGCAATTCAGCGAAACCGAGCCGGTTTAAAAGATCCTAAACGTCCTATTGGTTCATTTATATTTTTAGGCCCGACAGGTGTTGGTAAAACGCAATTAGCTAAAATATTAGCAAAATACCTTTTTGACACAGAAGATGCACTGGTTCGTGTTGATATGAGTGAATATATGGAGAAATTCTCAGTTTCAAGACTTGTTGGGGCACCTCCGGGATATGTTGGATATGAAGAAGGTGGACAATTAACAGAAAAAGTTAGAAGAAAACCCTATTCTGTTGTTCTGCTTGATGAGATTGAAAAAGCACATCCGGACGTTTTCCATTTATTACTTCATGTTCTGGATGAAGGCCAATTAACTGATAGTTTAGGAAGAAAAGTTGATTTTAAGAATACCATTATTATGATGACATCCAATATCGGATCAAGACAAATACAAGATTTTGGTCGTGGTGTTGGTTTTTCTACCAAAGAGTTTGATGAAGACCGCAACAAGGGCATTATTCAAAAAGCACTTAAAAAAGCTTTTGCACCTGAGTTTTTAAATAGAATTGATGATGTGGTACTGTTCAATTCGCTTAAGCTGGAAGATATCCATCAGATTATTGATATTGAACTTGAAGGATTATATAAACGTGTTGATGATCTGGGTTACAAACTGGTTATTTCAAAAGATGCAAAAGACTTTATAGCCAACAAAGGATATGATAGCAAGTTTGGTGCAAGGCCTTTGAAACGTGCAATTCAAAAATACCTTGAAGATGAAATGGCAGAAGTAATTATTGAGGCTTCTATATCAGAAGGTAATGTTATCCAGGTAAACTTTGATAAAAAGGATGAAAAAATTAAAATAGAGATCATTAAAAATAATAAAAAGAGCAATAAATCAAAAAGCAAAAACCCTGATAGCGAGCAAAAAAGTAAAGCTTAGTTAACTTTTGATTTAACAATATGAAGGCAGTAAAATTTTTTTTGCTGCCTTTTATATTTTTACCTGAAATCCGCAGGTCTATGCATACACGTTTGATAAAAAATTATCAGATTTCAACATCTTTAAATATTATTTTACTATTTTTGCTTAAACCCGATTTTATCTAAGCTGCAAAATAAAGCAGGCTAAAACAGAAATCAGGATATAAAATGATACACTTATGGTTCAAAGGGTAAGGTGGATTGAACATAAAGGCAAAAAAATCATTTATCATGATCTGTCTAAACTTAACACAGATGAAGCTGTCAGGGTTGTCAGACAATTTGAGCAATTCGTAATAAAAAATAAAGATAATCCTGCACTTGTTTCTTTAACTGATTTTACTGATGCCCATATTTTTGGTGAGTCCTTTGAAGAAGTTAAAAGGGTTGCGAAACTTGTTAGACCTATTTTGAATAAAAGGGCGGTTATCGGTATTACCGGGGTTAAAAAAGTTTTATATAAAGCTGCTAACATTTTCGCAAATGGAACCCCGTCAAAAATGTTCAATACACTGGAAGAAGCGAAAGATTATTTGGTAAAATAAAAGGGCCATTCAAAACTAATTGAACAGCCCTACCTTAATAAACCAATTTACTTACAACTATTTTTTCTAATTTTTACATAAACCTAACTCAATCTCTGTAGGTTCATTACTACCAATTGTTTGAGTAGCAATTTTGTCACATTCACCATCACCAAAATTAATTACTACCGTTTCTGATCCTTCAATATTTATAGTTAATTCTCCACTAACAGGGAACCTGCACCTAAATACATACTTCAATGGATTTGTTATTTCTGTTGTAAAAGTTAGGCCTTCCCGGTTTACACCATTGCCTCCACCAGTAACCATATAAATATCATCTCTAAACAACCAGGTATCACCACCTTCTACTCGTTCACTAATTCGCTCACAATCCCAACTTATGAAAGTTGCAGGGTCAGTTTCAGTTGCATCATCAAAAGTAAGCTTACCCCCGACCATTTTTCTAACCCAAGTCATATTTCCAACATCATTTAAACCAGTATTTTCAATTGTTTTAATACCTTCTAAATGTATATCATTCACATAAAAGTCTTCAAAGGAAATGGTTCGTAATGAGCCTTCATTCCTCCAACAGTCTGTTAAAGTAACATGTATCATACCACTACGGGTAATACCATTAAAACTTTCACACTCTCCATCAAATTCAAGTGTCCAGCTTTTTGGCCAAAAAGCACCATCTTCATTTGGATGGATAGTTAATTCAAAGCATGAGCCATGGTTTTCAACTACTGATTTTGTACCATCATCACTTGTGGCCACTTCAGCATCTTCAGTGTTATACAAATCCGTAATGCTTAAAATAGACTGGATTGCATCATCACTTACATTAGATGGTTCATTTTCAGTTTGCTCACAAGAAGATAGAAATAAACCGCTTGCGATCAATCCTACTACTAATAATTTAATTGTTTTCATGATTTTTAATTTAGTTTATAATTTCTAATGTGCTTATTTAAAAAAGACACTATAAAGATACGACTATATGAAAAATTAGCTCTTACATTTTTATGTAAAAGGTTTATAAGATTAAGATGGCTTTTATAAAATTTGGTTAAATTTTAATGATATTCTGTTAAAATTGAGAAATAGTACAAAATAATTGATGATATTTTTAAAAAACCAATCTAACGAATAGACTGGTTTTTCAAATAATATGTTTGATTAATACACTATTCAATTATAATGTTTTCAAGGTCATTTACAGTACCAATTTCTACTTCAACATCTTCAATTTCTTTATCTATAGCAGGATCTGCTTCCTTAAGAAATTTAACGATATATGATCCCTCTGGTACACCACTTAACATAAAATAACCATCTTCATTAGTATTTGTGGATATTACAGTATTCTCAGTATTACCATCTTCAAGAAAAGAAATAGATACCGTTACGCCTTCTATAGGATCATATTCTATAGGATCATCAGAATCTAAAATTGGTGTAACAACATATCCTTTAATTGCTCCACTTGTTGCTTCGGTATATGTCCTGATAACCGGTTTTAAATGGTACGTACCGGAACCTGTATGTACAACAGATTTTGATGCATCAAAATCAATCCAAAGATTATAAGTTAAACCTGCTTCAAGTTGTGCATGAACATTAAATTTAAGACCAGACGTATATGCCGAAGGTATAGTAAGATCATAAGTCTCGTCACCCTTTACAAGAGAATTATTTTCACCAAGAATTAACCTTATTTGAGAAATAGTCCCTGAGGGTAAATCTGCTGAAGCTAAAGAAACATCTACCCCATTTGTTAATTCCAGCAAATTATAAATTCCAGTTTCAATATCAAGGGTTTTCCATTCACCTTCACCGTCAGATTCAAAATGAATTTTAGCACTTTGGACATCAATATTTACCGCATCATAACTTGCCGGGGCATCTGTTAAATATAGGTTAAATTTTGCTGTTCCTTCATTTTTCTCACAGGAATATATAAAAATCATAAAACCTGCTAATAGCAATGAGAGTAATTTAATAGTTTTCATAATTCATATAAATTTAGTTTAATTAGTAAAGATACAACGATTATGATTATAAATTGTTATAATTTATTGTTCAAATGTTATGAAATTCGGTTTTTATAATGTCTATTGTCTCTTGAATATTAAATGTTAATTATTGTCCGTTTTTACTGAGCATATAGTCAAAGTAAAGTCAAAGGACTAATTTCTAATTACTTGATATTTAATATAAAACGTAAAATAATAAGTACCCCAGAATATTTAAACCTGAGCCAATAAAATTTATTACTTGCTACAGATATTATTCAAAATCAATATTTATTTCCATAATTTCCGAATGGCTAGCAGTTTTTACTTGTGGCCCCCATCCTTGTGCCCCACATGTAACAAAAAAATGTGTATTTTGTATTTTTCTGTACCCCCAGCTTAATTCATAAATTCCCTCAGTTATATAATTAATGGGGAATAACTGGCCATGATGTGTATGCCCTGAAAGTTGAACATCTATATTGTTATTGTATGCCATTTCCAGATTGTAAGGCTGATGGTCAAGTAGAATGCGAGGCAAACTGTCGGAAGCATGTTTTAATAATTCTTCTATAGATTTTCTATTTTTGTCATTTCTATCTTTCCGGCCAACAAGAAAAAACGAATTTTCTAGTTTTATTACAGTATCTCTTAAAAGTTTGATATTTGCATTTTTAAAGAAATTAAATACAGTTCCTTTGCCAGATAATTCATGATTGCCTTCAACAGCGTAAACACCATATTTTGATTTAATTTTTCTTAATTGTTCTTCAAAAAATTTCATTTCAGGGATAGATACAGAAGAAACTCCATTATCACCTGCCAATAAAACAATGTCTGGGTTCATGGAATTAATTTTATCTATAAATTGTTTAACAAAATATTCATTTGTGATTTCACTAAAATGAATATCCGCAGCCATAGTTATTTTTAAATGCTCCAGATTTCCCATTTTTTTTGATATCCCAATACTATATTCACTAACTTGAGTATTGTTATAATTAAAAATCCCTTTAGTCACAATTGCTGTTGTTATAAGTAAAATTATAGAGAATATTATCATCCGAAATCTTTTGCCTATAAGTATTTTTTTGGGAATGAATTTGATTTTACGATTGATTAATAGAATAATGTCAAAAAAAACATAAAACAGGAAACCATAAAGCAATATTGGTAAATAGTAATATGCTATAAGTTGAACATATTTTATTATTTTGCCATAAGGGAAATTATTGGCGATCATGAGAAGAGGAAAGAAGCCAACCAATACTATGAAAATAGTAGTAAATATTAATCCTTTTTGTTTTGAAACAAAAATTTTTTTAATATGATTATGCAGGTATATATTTGGTAATAAATATATTACAAGAAGTATAAATCTGAAAGAGCCTATAATAAGGAGGTATATTGTAATAGCAATGCCTAATAAAACAAATGGTATGACATGAATAAATGAATAAATTCTATTTTTATCTTTTGACAATTCAAAGGCGGTTTTTCCATTATTTTTTTTGCTAATGAAGGCAAATACTCCTGCCATAACTGCTTGAACAACAAGAAAAAATAATACTATAATACCGTATCCCTTGATATTATTTCCCTGAAAGATACCGGTTTGAATAACAAATTTCTCAACAGAAAAAATGGTTAGTATGTAGGTAAGAAATGCAAAAAAAAATCCCAAGATTTTTGCCAATAACGAAGCTCTCCTTTGCCTTATATTTAAATAGTTCTTCGAAAGAAGATATGCTGCAGGTAGAGGACCTGCCAGAATTGTGGTAAAAAATATCTGTTTGTTTGAAAATAATTTCATTTTAAAGGTATCTATTATTTTCTATTTGTATGATTTCGATACTAACTTATTACTTCTTATAACTTTCAGGATTCAACGCTTTTGGCGACCAGTTATGTAAAAACTCCAAAAAGTTCTTTTTGTTGTATCCCCTGCCTCGCTCTAAGTACACAGTATTCTGAGTATGTAAACGTTTTCCTTGAGCATCTAAAATAACAATAACCGGAAAACCAAACCTTTGAGGGTATTCCAGCTGCTCCAATATATCAAGGTTTTTATTTTCTTTGCTGTAGTTAAGCAGGCACACAACATAGCTGGCATTAAGCATAGAATCTACCTGAATATCTTCAGTATAAAATTTGTGCATCATTACACACCATGAGCACCAGTTGCCACCCACTTGTATAAAAACATGCTTTCCTTCTGCTTTGGCTTTTATAAAAGCATCATTTATTTGTTGCTGGGCATTTATTTCCGGGTTATAAATCTGGATTTTTTTGTTTTGGGCTGAGATTGCCGTTAAACTTCCTAAATATATTGTTGATAGTAACATTAGTTGAATTAGTTTCATCATTTTTTTAAATTCTTATTTAAACTGCAGGCAAAACTATCGAATACATTTGAATTACAAAAGTAGTTATTTGATATTGAATATTATCTAAGTAAAAAGCCCCTGTTTCCAGAGGCTTTAATTTATTTACTTAAGGCTCTGGTTTAAAATGGTGGTGATTTCTGAAATTACTGATCAGAGACTGATTAACAAGTAATTGGTAATTAGTAATTGGTAATTAAAATGAACGTCCAATATCTTTAATTACTAATTACAAGTTTACTAATTACTTGCCATATTAAGCTATACAGATATTTAAAATGTCCCAGACAATCTAAACAGAGCGATTATTAATACTCTATTTCCAACTCTTTATGGAAATATTTTTTGCCTTGGGAAATCTGAATAATCATATCCCCTTTCATTTTTTTAATTTCTTTTGAATATTTACCTGAAAAATTGGCTTTTGTATCCTCAAAAAGCACTTTTCCTTCTTCATCAAATATTTTTACGGTAGTATTGGCTTTATCTTTTACTTCAAAACTCAGGTTCATATTATCACCACCCTTAAACATGATAAACAAATTTTTAATTTCCAGAGACTTAATAGATTTGGGAAGTTTCAATTTTTTAAGGTCACCTTTATCTACATCATCAATTTCTATTTCTATTTTTTGCTTTTTTCCATCTTCTTTAATAATAAAAACATTTTCATCACTGTCGTTCCACTCAAAGTCATCATCGTCAGACATAATTATCTTTTTTGTTCTGGTTTTATGTTTTCCATCATCATCTTCATGAATAATCATCACTTTCTTATGAACTTTCTTTAAATCTTTTTCACCAACAATAATTTTTTCCTTATTAACATTCACTTCTTTTCCATTAATGCTCGTAATTGTTTTAATAACCACTGTATCACCCTGTTTAGCAACCTTTCTCCAGGCTTCTTCTTTGCCATGTTCTGAAATGTGATGCAAATTGCCTTTTCTCATAATATGTACATCATTATCGCCTTCATGAACCCAATGCTTTCCACCTTTCATTATAATAACTTTTTTAATTGAATCACCAGATGTTTTTAATTTATAAATATGCTCAGAATCTTCGTCAATATCAATGTCAATATTATGGGTTTCACCATCTTCACTGATAAACATAATTTTCTGCTTTTTTTTGCTTTTTACTTTATGTTTACCATCTTCATCAATTTCAATTAGCATTTTAGTATGCATTTTACCTTCACCTTTATCATTTGTACTAAAACTCCAGCTATGCTCATCGCCTTTTTTAAATTCTTTTACATCAATATCATAAGCTTTAAGAACATCTTTATAGCTTTCACCATCTTTGAGTACAATAACGGTATCAATTTTTGTCATTTTGCCATCAACTTCCTTTTCAAGTTTGATTTTGACTTTTTTCACCTTTTTCTTGTCCTTATTTTCTTGTGCACATGAGGTAGTTCCTATACCAACCACAAGAACTATTGCGGATAAAATAACTGCTAACTGTTTCATTTTATATATTTATTAAATTTAACATGATTTTTCTGATACAAATCTAAAAGCTTATTTAAGCAAATATAGTTAAGCTTGGGTTAAAAAGAGTTAAAGAAAAGTTAAAGTTGACTGCAAGCTGCTTATTTATTGCTAATTTCGTTACTTGTATATTTTGTTATTGGTCATTAGGTGGTCATTCAATTGTCATTAAGTAATCATTCAATAACAGTAAAGCATAATAACCAATGACAGCAAAGCAGGCAATCAATGACAGCGAAGCAAATGACTAATAACTTGTTTCAAAAACCAATACATTTAATTTTTCATTCGTATTCTAAATTAGGTACACAAAGTTAATGAAAGGAATAATACGTGAGTAAAAAATTATTAATATTTACCATTGTACTTATGGGTATTGCCCTTTCGGGGATAATTACCGTTCAGCTCTACTGGATAAAAAATGCCATTGAACAAAACGAACATAAATTCGATCAAAAAGTTAATGATGCATTAGTAACTGTAGTAAAGAAACTGGAACATAATGAAATAGCCAATGTTTTTGAAAAAGAAATGGACAACAATCAGATCCTACATAAGGATATGGACATTTCTGTTGATAACCAAGCGGATAGTTTGACAATTATTAGCATTAACGATACTTTAGTTAAAAAACTAATTGTGCTTAACGAAGGCGCAAATAATCAAGTACATTGGGTTTCCACAGATGACAATGCACTTTTTATAAACGGAAGCAGTAAAAATACACATAGCATCAAAACAAAAATAAAATCAAAAGATAAAGACTATGTTTATACTTCAAGTTATAGTTACAATAGTGGGGATACGGTTCATAAAGTATTAATTGAGAAAAAAAGGATTAAAACAAAAGCTAAAAAGATAGAGAATGTTATTAAAAAAATGGTTTTTGAATATGATACAGACATTAACCGCTTTAGACAAAGGATTAAATTTGAGTTACTGGATTCGCTGTTAAAACTGGAATTAACTGAAAATGACATTCATATTGCTTATGAATATGGAATAAAATCAAAACAGAAACAAAATAAAGAAAAAACTCATTCAGAAAATTACAGTACGGATAATTCATATAAAAAGTATTATGCAAGCCTTTTTCCTGATGATTTAATCCCTAAAGCTGATAAATTGGTATTGTACTTTCCCGGAAGGAAAACTCATTTATATCAGTCGTTATCAATTATGTTGCCTGCATCCCTATTTTTTAGCGTAATTATTTTAGTTGCCTTTTCAATAAGTGTTTTAATGGTACTTAGGCAAAAGAAAATATCGGATATAAAAACAGATTTTATCAACAACATGACACATGAATTTAAAACACCAATTGCTACCATATCACTTGCTGCGGATTCAATTGTAAACCCTAAAGCGATCAATAACTCAAACAAAATCAAAAACTTCATACAAATAATTAAAGATGAAAATATACGTATGAATAAACAAGTTGAACAGATATTGCAAATGTCTTTGCTTGACAAAAGCGAGCTTGATTTGAATCTTAAGGAGTTGAACATACATGTTTTGCTTGAAAATGCAATTAATAATATAGGTATACAAATTGAAGGGAAGAGTGGAAATATTCAATCATCATTTTTGGCAGAAAAGCATATGGCTGTTATTGATGAAATACATTTCTCTAACATTATCAATAATTTACTAGACAACGCCATAAAATACTCAAAAAAAATACCCGAAATCCAAATAAAAACAATTGATGTTCAAAACGGTATACTTATTTCTATTGAAGATAAAGGGATAGGAATGTCAAAAGAAGAACAATCAAAGGTATTTGACCGTTTCTACCGGGTAACTAAAGGAAACATTTATAATACCAAAGGTTTTGGTTTGGGTTTAAGCTATGTAAAAGCTATTGTAGACGCATTTAAGGGTAATATTACTATAAAAAGTGAATTGGGTAAAGGAAGCAGGTTTGATGTTTTTATCCCAAGCTAATAAAATGTGAAAATGTGAAGATGTGGGGATGTGGAGATTTGAAAAATTCACGAATAAACTAATAAACAGATAACCAAACAACCAATGCTATAATGACTCAATGACTATTTAATGACCACAAAGCGTAATAACTAATATCAATGGAGACACATAAAATATTCCTGGTTGAAGATGACCCGAATTTTGGCGGGGTTTTAAAATCATACCTTGAAATGGATGATTTTGAAGTAACCTGGGTTGATGATGGTTTACAGGCAATTTCGGCCTTTGAACCGAATATATATTCTATTTGTATTCTTGATATCATGTTACCAAACCTGGATGGTTTTTCCATTGCAAAAAAAATTAAAGAAACCCAGAGTGATATCCCCCTTATATTTTTAACAGCCAAAACACTTCGGGAAGATGTTCTGCAGGGATATAAAATAGGTGCAGACGATTACATAACAAAACCTTTTGATTCAGAGGTTTTAATATATAAAATAAAAGCAATCCTTAAACGGGAGACAAATGGTTATATCAAATCAGCAAAAGAAGGTTTGTACACCATAGGTAGGTTTGATTTCAATTACCCGCTAAGACAAATTAATCTTGAAAACGAAATCCAAAAATTATCACCAAAAGAGACTGAACTTTTAAAAATGCTTTGCCTAAAGAAAGGTGAGATTATGTCACGTAAAGAAGCACTTGTAAATATATGGGGCGATGACAATTATTTTACTACCCGCAGTATGGATGTGTACATAACTAAGCTTAGGAAATACCTAAAAAAAGACCCGACAATAGAAATTGAGAACATCCACAGCAGTGGGTATCGCTTGAAAATAAAAAAAGATTGGTAAGATAAATAATGCTTATTTAAATGTGAGCCGAAGAATCTATTCTTCATTTCAGTACAATAATATTCGTATATTAGTGAGACAAGTTCCTTTATCCCCCTATCCTATTCATTATAAGTGATAAATATACGCAAGGATATTTTCCTATGCGGTTTTTCATAACAGAAATACTTAATTACTAAAGAATTAAAATATTATTTTCAAATTGATAAATTTAACTCTTTCCTGTTATTTAAAATAGCTACAATAAGTCAAGTACTTTATATATAAATTATATATTTTATACTATTAAGCAAGTGCATTTATAATTATGTCTGTTAACCCCCTAATATTAAGTATAACCTTAACCTTCTAAAAAATATATATTAAAAAGTCTGTCAGATTATCTATTGGTTTCGACTTCATTTAATTTAAAATTTCTAATTTTACAGACAAATTTTGAATTTCAATGTTCAATATTATTTAAACCAAACAAGACCCTATGAACTGGACAAATAAAGATTTAAAACAATTTAGTGATAAAGAGATTAATCTAGCACAAGTTGATAAACAAATCAACAATTTCAAAAAGGGTTTTCCATTTATGGAAATTACTAAACCGGCTGTTATTGGTGATGGTATACTTAAACTTACTGATGAGCAGGTTGAAAAATATATACGAAAATACAATTATGAAAGCACAAAACTCAAAATTGTTAAGTTCATTCCGGCGTCAGGGGCTGCATCAAGAATGTTTAAGCAACTTTTTGAATTAGAAGCCACAGGGCATGGGTCAAAAGAGTTTATGGCACAAATGGAAGAAAGTAACTTTAATTCACCATCAAACTTCTTCAATAATTTAAAAAAGTTTCCATTTTATAATGATTTGCAAAAAACATCTATACTTAAAGATAAAAATACGGATTACCTGGTAATGGAAAATAATGTTCATGATATTTTAAGGGCTTTACTGGAAAAATCTGGTTTAAATTATGGTAATAAACCAAAAGGGTTGTTAAAATTCCATGGCTATTCTGATGGATCCGGTACACCAACCAGGGAACACATGGTTGAGGGCGCCCTATATGCTTCGGGCACAAACGATATTTATCTGCACTTCACTGTTTCACCGGAGCATATGGATGATTTCAAACATCATATAAACGAATTAAAACCAATTTTTGAGAAACGGTTTGGGGTAACATATTACATTAGCTTTTCCATACAAAAACCATCAACTGATACGGTAGCTGTTAATATAGATAATCAAGCTTTTAGAAATGAAGATGGTTCTATCCTGTTCCGACCGGGAGGCCATGGGGCGCTAATTGAAAACCTAAATGAACTAAATGCGGACCTGATTTTTGTAAAAAATATTGATAATGTAGTACCTGATCGTTTAAAAACAGAAACTGTTAACTATAAAAAAGCACTTGCGGGTTTATTAATTGATTACCAGAAAAAAATATTTTCATTCAACAAGGCTTTGAATTTGGACGATACACCAAAAATTGAATTAATAAATAAGGTTTCTGATTTTTTGAAAAATGAACTTTGTGTTACCCCTGATGAAAATTTTGATAATTTAAATAATGATAGTAAGGTTGACTATTTACAGAATAAACTTAACCGCCCCATCCGTGTTTGTGGCATGGTAAAAAACGAAGGTGAGCCAGGCGGTGGACCTTTTTGGGTAAAAAATAGTGATGGTAGCAGTTCTTTACATATTGTTGAAGGTTCACAAATTGATTTTAATAATAAAGAAAAGAATCAAATTGTTGAAAAAGCCACACATTTTAACCCGGTAGACCTGATTTGCGGAATAAAAGATTATCAAGGAAATAAATTTGACCTATCAAAATATGTTGATGTAAAAACCGGTTTTATTTCAGAGAAATCAAAAAATGGAAAAGATTTAAAAGCTATGGAATTGCCAGGTTTGTGGAACGGTGCCATGTCTGATTGGAATACCATTTTTGTAGAAGTACCCATTATTACCTTTAACCCGGTAAAAATAATTAATGATTTACTAAGGCCGGAGCATCAATCTGAATAAAAATTAGAAATTGGTCATTAAGTCATTGGTCATTTGGTAGTCATTCAATTGTCATTAGGTGGTCATTAGTTTAGATTGTCAAAAGTTTAGCATAGTCACTTTTAATTAAAAATGAAATATAATTACAACAAATTAATGCCATAGATTACTTGCGTGAGGGCTAAAACCGTTCACAGATTAAAAAAAGTAATTTAAAATTATTTTAACAGAAAAACAAGCTACGCTTGTTTTAGAATCTGGGAATCTGTGGCAATTAATACTATGAATAACAGGCATAATTGTTTTTACTTTTTTTCATGCGTTTGCCTTGGTAAGTCTTTACGATTAAAGAATGTGAAAACTTGTAATAATAGACAACTATAATTGAATTACTTAATGACCTTATGACAACAAAATAAGTGTCAATAAAATGAACAATAACTAATACACTAATTACCAGTAACTAATTACCATGACAAGAATAATCATTTTAATTATTTTCATAAGTGCTGTACATAGCGTTATTTCTCAAATTCCACAGATACCATTTTCACCGCAAAAATATATTGCTTATAAAACCTCAGAAACTTTGTGTATAGATGGGAAACTTAACGAAGATGAATGGAATAAAGCCCCATGGACCAACCGGTTTGTTGATATTCAAGGATATTTAAAGCCATTACCAGGATATGAAACAAAACTAAAAATACTCTGGGATGAAAATTACCTGTATTTTGGCGTTTGGTTGGAAGAACCACATATTTGGGCAACACTCACTGAAAGGGAATCGATTATTTTCCATGATAATGATTTTGAAATATTTATTGACCCTGATGGGGATACACACAATTATATAGAATATGAAATAAATGCATTGGGTACTGAATGGGATTTGTTTATGTGCAAACCATACAGAGATAGGTGTGCTGCTAACTCAAAATGGAATATTGACGGTATAAATGCAGCAATAGGTATACAAGGAACTATTAATGACCCCTCTGACACGGATACTGGTTGGGTTATAGAAGTTGCCATGCCCTGGAAATCATTGATTGAACATTCTTCAAGTAAGAAAATACCAATTGATGGTGAACAATGGCGCATGAACTTTTCGCGTGTTCAATGGGAAATAGATATAATTACAGAAAAATATGAGAAACAAAAAGATAAATCGGGGAAAAATAAGCCTGCACAAAATTGGGTTTGGTCCCCTCAAGGGCTAATTGCCATGCATCAGCCTGAAACATGGGGTTATGTACAATTTTCTGAATTGGCGGCAGGCAGTGAACAGGTGAGCTTTATCAATCGTCCAGAAGAAAATATTAAATGGGATTTACGGCAACTCTATCATATGCAGCGAAATTACTATACAAGGAATCAAACCTATTGTGATGATTTTAAAAAACTACAAAAAGACACCTGCCTGATTGAAGCTTATGATCTTCCTTTTGAAATAATTATAGATTATAAAAATTATCAAATAAGTTTGCCAGGTAGCAATAACTTAAAATGGATTATCAGAAAAGATGGTAAAGTGTGGCCGGAACAAATGACAAATGACAAGTAACTATTGAATAACCTAATGGTGATTTGAGGATTTGGTGATTTGAATAACAAATCGGATAAACAGATCAACAAATGACTCTAATGACAATTAATAACTGCAAAGCGAAATGACAATAAGCTCAACTTCTGTACTTCTTAACTTAATGTGCTGTGTCAAAATTATATTTTGGTGATAAAAATAATCATTTAAATTTGTACGTTTATTAATAAAATATTTTGGTTCATTAATCATTAAAAAGGGTCATTTAGCGGAAAAAGCGACTATTTCATCATTATAAGTTACCTACTTTAAATATTTATTTGATAATTTTGATCAAATAAGAGATTATGAATTAATTATTGTATACTTTTTTACAATGCTTAATAAAGGTGATAGAGGTAAAAAAAAATCTAAATCAACAAAATTAGTTGATCTGCATAACTTAAAACAAAAAGATGATTTAGAATATATTTTTAGGGGGGATTTTTCGCCTAAAATAGTGAGGAGTATATTGGATTTAGCACAAACGACTTTGGAAGAAGCATCTGATACATCAAAAATAAAGTCAAAAATTTATTACATAATGGGCGAAAGTCTTCAAAATATAGCACGTCATAACAGCGATTCATTTAATCATTCACCGGATAAATACAGCCTTTTTGCTATTCATAAAAAAAAATTAAAGTACTTTATAACTACAGGTAATTTAATTGAGATTAATGATATTGATACCCTAAAAGAACGCATTGAAAAAATTAATAGTTTGGAAAAGGAGGATTTAAGAAATTTTTCCAGAACAACAAGAACAAGCGGAGCACTTTCAGATAAGGGAGGTGCAGGCCTTGGACTTATAGAAATGGCAAAACGTTCAGGGAACAAACTTGATTATGATTTTAAGGAAATTAATGACCAGTTTTCTTATTTTTATTTAAACACTGAAATACCTGTAATTGGGCAAGAACAGGTTGAGAAAAAGGAAGACTATAAATATTCTATTGAAAATATAAAAGAATTACATGACATTCTTGTAAAAGATAATGTTATCTTATTCTTTAAAGGAGCTTTTAATCAAAGTTCATTACTAAACTTATTATCAATTGTTGAAAACCAGTTAAAAGAATCAACGATAACCATTAAAATATACAATATTATGGTAGAGTTGCTTCAAAATATTTCAAAACATGCAGATAATTATTCAGCCGAGATTGACTGGAAACCTGGCATTTTCCTGATTACGGAAAAAGAAGAGGAGTTTGTACTTATTTCTGGTAATTATATTAGAAATGCAAAAATTGATACGCTTAAAAGAAAGCTTAACGATGTTAATGATTTGTCATTTACCGAATTAGTATTAGAATATAACAGAATATTGCAGGATTTCAATTTAAAAGAAAACAAAAAAGGTCTTGGACTTCTTGATTTGAAAAGAAAAAGCAAGAAAAATTTAAGTTACAGTTTTCACAAAA
>JBDLJL010000095.1:0-21510 GCA_039714415.1 Bacteroidota bacterium | reverse complement strand
GAAGATTTGAGGATGTGGAAATTTGAAGATGTGGAGATGTGAAGATGTGGAAATCAAACTATCAATGATATAATTATGATAAAATATAACAATATGGTTAACTTAAAAAAAGCTTTAATTTTTATCACCTTTATTTTGGTATCATCAAATGTATCAGCACAAGAATTTAATTGGGAAGCAGAAGTAGAACATATAGCTAATAAAGGTTTTTATAAAATAAATATCTCGCCTGAAATTGTTTCTGCTTCAGAAAATAATAATGCTGATATCAGGATTTATGATGCCCAGGGAAATGAAATTCCTTATATTACTGATAAAGAACAAGCTGTAAATTTGAAAGAGTTTTTTGTCGAATATAAGATAATTAAAAATGAAACTCAGCGTAAGTGGCCATATTATTCAAGAATTATTATTCATAACCCCAAAAAAAATAAAATTTCAAATTTTCAATTGATTATCAGGAATGCTGATGTATCAAAAAGCCTAAAACTAAGTGGTAGTGATGATGCAGCTCATTGGTACGTTATAAAGGACAAATACCGTTTTCGTTCAATTTATACTGATGAATCCACATCGGTAATTAGAATCCTGAATTTCCCAAATAGTAATTATGAATATTATGAAGTACTTATTGATGATTGGCGTGATAATCCATTAAAAATAGAAAGAGCAGGCTATTTTGATACAGCTATTGAAGAAGGTAAATATGCTGTAATTCTCAACCCCAAAATTAAGCAAGAGGAATTAAAAGAAGAAAAACAAAGCCTGGTCCATGTTGATTTTCAAACAAAACAATTAATTAATAAAATCCATTTAAAAATTGATGGTCCTGAGTTTTATCATCGTGAAGCTGAAATATTGGTAAAAGACAGTATTACATACAAAAAAAAGAAGCCCGAATATTTTTATAGGACTGTTCATTCATTCATTATTAGTTCCAACAGTTTGAATAATATCTATTTTACTGCTTTTGATACTAAGGAGTTTTTTATCAGGATCAATAATCACGATGATAAACCAATAGAAATATCAGGTTTAAATTCTTGGCAGTTAAAGCATTATCTTATTTCTAAATTGAACAAAGCTGAAAAATATTATATCAGAACAGGAAATATAGAAATGTTAGAACCTGAATATGACTTGAAATATTTTAAAAATGAGATACCCAAAAAACTCAATTCTGTTTCGATAAAAACAATTGTAGATATTTCAACAAAAAAGCAAGTTAAACAGAAAGGTTTTCAGGTAAATAAATTAGTAGTTTGGTTGGTAATAGGGGGTATTGCCATTTTGTTAATCTATTTTACAGCAAAAATGATGAAAGATATGAACCCTGGTAAAGGTGATTGAGGCTCATGTCAAAAAGGTTCAAGTGTCAAGTAATGTATGGTTTTGTAAGTATTAGATGATTTTTTAGTTTTTTAATAACAAAATATCTTTTTTGTTACTTACCTTGAACCTTGGAACTTACAACCTGGAACTTGGAACTTGGGACCTGGGACTTTAAATCGAGAATGAAACTTAATAAATACATAAAGGATTTTTTCTATTCATTTCCGTTTCAGCTTGTTATAGTGAATTTTAAACGGAATCAGATTCTTTTACTATTTTGGTTATTACTTTTTTTAATCATTACAAATAATTTTGGGAAAAACTACGGTCTTCCTTTACTATTTTTAGTTCCTGAATACATTGGAACAGTTGGCTTTTGGTCATATTTTATCCTGGGATTTACTTTTGGTGGCTATATAATGGCTTTTCAAATATCAAGTTATATAGTAAATGGCTATTTATTTCCTTTTATTGTAACATCCTCCAAGCCCTTTGCACGCTTTTTTTTGAATAATTTGTTTATTCCAATTGTTTTTATTGTTCTTTATATTATTTTTAGCATTGATTTTCAGGCTAATGAGGAGTTTTTGGGCTTTTGGGAAATAAGCCTGAATATTCTGGCAAACCTGTTGGGTATTATATTTTTTATTATTTTTTCGTTTAGTTATTTTTTTCCCACCAATAAAGATGTTTATAAAATAATTGGTCTCTCTAAAGAGAAATTTGATAAAAAAAGCTTATCAAAACCCATTAATAAATTAGTTGAAAAAGATATAAACTGGAAGGTTGATAATGCTCCTGATGACAATACAGGTGTCTGGCATGTAAGCTTCTATTTTAGTAAACCTTTCAAGTTAAAACCTGCCAGGGATTTTGCGCATTATCCAATGGAGGCAATCCAGAAAACGCTTTCGCAGAACCACAATAATGCGGCATTTTATTCATTTTTAATCGTATTATTAGTGCTGATCATTGGTATATTTAAGGAAAACACTTACTTCATTATTCCTGCAGCAGCTAGTCTTACATTATTTTTTTCGTTGATGATACTTATTGCTGCCGCAGTTTATTCTTTTTTAAAGGAATGGACTTTTATTTTTTTTATCGCTATTATATTAATATTCAATTTTTTATCAAAATTTGACATTCTTAATTACCATAAATCTGCATATGGATTGAGTTATAATAAAATGGAGCAAGTAGATGAATATAAATCAATTAAAAGTGATAAAAATAAACAGGAATCAGGAGAACAATTAAAACAAATTTTACTAAACTGGGATAAAAAAAATACAAAAAAAGCTAAAAAACCTAAGATGGTTTTTATCAATGCATCAGGTGGAGGACTAAAAGCAGCATTATGGTCATATTATTCTTTGGCATACACAGATAGCTGTTTAAAGGGTGAATTATTTAATCATACTATTTTAATGACAGGAGCCTCGGGTGGAATGTTTGGTACTGCATATTTTAGAGCAAAAAAGTTTGCCTGTGAACCTAATAACAGTGATTTACTTTCAAATTCTATAATTGATTCTTTTTCTCAGGATATGTTAAACCCTACCGCATTCACTATGGTTGTGAACGATTTTTTCTTCAGGTTCCAAAAAGTTTCATTCAATCAAAGGAAATATTATAAAGACCGTTCTTTTGCATTAGAAAAAAGCATGGATAAAAATACAGGTTCTATCCTGAATTATTCCTTAAATTATTATCAAATTCCTGAATATGAGTCAGATATTCCAATGCTTATTTTGACACCGTCCATTATAAATAATGGTGGAAAACTACTTATATCACCACAGAATATTTCATATTTAATTCCTGAACCTCTTGAAAATGAATATATTAATTTTTTACAAAAATATAAGCACTTTCAATCAGATAGTTTGCGATTTTTGAGTGCTTTAAGAATGAATGCTGCATTTCCATATATCACGCCTTTTGTTTTGTTGCCTGGAAATGATCAGATAAGGGTTACAGATGCTGCTTTACATGATAATTATGGATTGAGTACAACCTTATTGTTCTTGTCAGCATTTAAAAAATGGATAAGAGAAAATACATCTGGGATTATTATAATTAATATTTCTGATACAAAAAGGCAATTTGAATATACCGAACAATCATTATTAAATGACTTTTTTAAACCATTTGAAAGTGTATTTTCAAATATTTTCAATGTGCAAAAAAACAATCACCATTTTATGTTAAATTTATTCAAACAAAACTTTCCCGGAAAAATGGATATCCTATATTTCAACCTGACTGAAAAAGAAGAACAGATTTCTTTGAGCTGGCATTTGACGAAAAAGGAGAAAAGGCAGATATTTGAATCGATAAATGTTGAAAAAAACAAACAAAATATTGAACGTTTAAAAATATTACTTGATGATTAAAGGTAAGCTTTAAAAAGTTTGCAACAGCTACTTCAAAATACTTATTAACAATCATATGATTGTTAATTTTTACCATTATGCTCTTCTAAATGGCTAAACATGCTATGTGATTAATAAAATATGAATACATAAGAATTTTTATATTTTTTGATCTTAATAATTTTTAGAGGCTAGCTAAAAAAAAATATGTAAGTTTGTCCCGTAAATTTTGAACATTTTATGGAAGAGAATTTAGACAGTTTTGATGAAGAAGTAAAGGCCAGTTTGCTCCGTTATGAAGATATGCTTAAAAGCAAAAGCAATTACTATTTTGATGTTTTTGAGTTTGAGCACATAATTGATTTTTATCTTGATAAAAACGATCTGAAAAACGCAAATCAGGTATTAAAATATGCACTTAACCAACATCCAAACTCCACGAGTTTATTGTTAAAACAGGCACAGGCACATATAAATAAAGGTTTTCCTGTAAAATCTTTGAAGCTTTTAAGGAAACTTGAGAAAATAGAATCCTCAAATTACTCCATTTTTTACATGCAGGGTGCGGTTTATTGTTCTTTAGGTGATGTAAATAAAGCAATTAAAGTATTTAAGAAAGCTCTGGCTGTTTCATTTGATGCAAAAGAGGAATTGTTGTTTAATATTGGTATGACATTTAAGCAAATAAGCCGTTATGACCTGTCTAATAATTACTTTCTTGAGTTGTATGAATTGGATAATGTGAATAAAACAGTGATTTATGAATTAGCACACAATTATGAAAAGCTTGATCAGGATGATATTAGTGTCAGTTATTATAAAGAATATATTAATATTGACCCTTTTTCTTTATTAGCCTGGTATAGTTTAGGGCTGGTATATAATAAGCTGGAAGAGTATGATTTAGCTGTTGAAGCTTTTGAATACGTTATTGCTATTGATCCTGGGCATATTTCGGCATATTTCCAGAAAGCAGTTAATATGTATTACAATGAAAAAGTGAGTGAAAGTATCGATGCATTTATTGAATTGCTGGAATTAGATAAGGATAATATTTCAGCGATATTTCATATTGGTGAGGCTTATGCAAAATTAAAAAACACTGAAAAGGCAAGTGAATATTTTGATAAAGCTATTGAGCTTGATGAACAATATGCTGATGCCTGGTATGGGAAGGCTTATCTTTTATATGAAAATAAAAAGTATATCGATGCTCTACATTCGATTAAGAATGCGATAAAATATGATGATGAGGATCCTGATTTTTGGTATTTATCTGCTTTAATTTGTCGTGAGCTTGGTTTTATTGATGAATCTGAAAAGTCATTTAAAAAAACTATAAAACTTGATGATTCGGATCCTAAAATATGGATTGAATATTCAAAACTTAATTTTGGACAGTCTAAAATATTTAAAACCATTAATATTTTAAGTGAAGCAAATGAATTGTTCGAAGACAATGCTGATATTAATTACCGTTTGGCTGCAAATCTTGCAAAAATAGATAATATTAATTCTGCTATTTTTCATCTAAAACTGGCCCTGAATAAAGAAGTTGATAAATTAGGAGTTTTCAGGTCAATTTTTATGATAAAGAATGAGAAAATTGAAGAGATAATCGACCAATTTTTTGAAACAAAACAATCAGATAATTAGTAATTTATTTAATCAATCACTGACTGTATTTATTCTTATCAGACATTGGAAGGAGTAAGGCCAAATATTATTCAATAAAAAAATAACATTTAATTAAATATTGCTATTTGTTATCTAAGTAATAAACTTTTTTAATAATAACTATATTTGTTGCAAGCATACATTACAAACTATGATAAGAAATATTAAATATTATATAATTATTTTACTAAAAGGTTCCGCTATGGGTGCGGCGGATGTTGTACCTGGTGTTTCTGGTGGAACAATTGCTTTTATTTCTGGAATTTATGAAGAATTGATAGAATCAATAAAATCAATAAATTTGGTAAATTTTAAGGGATTGTTTTCTAAGGGATTTAAACAGTTTTGGAACTCAATAAATGGTAATTTTTTGGCAAGCTTATTTCTTGGTATAGCAATAAGTGTTTTTTCACTTGCCAAATTATTACATTTTCTTTTAGATGAGTATCCTATATTGATCTGGTCCTTTTTCTTTGGGTTAATAGTAGCTTCAGCAATTTATGTAGCTAAACAAATAAAAAAATGGGATTATAAAACTATATTTGCCGTTGTAATTGGTACTATAATAGCTTATTTTATAACTGAAATCACGCCGGTACCCGATGTAGAAAATAGCCCTCACTGGTTTGTATTTGTTTCTGGAATGATAGCTATTTGTGCAATGATACTACCTGGAATTTCAGGAAGTTTTATTTTAGTGCTAATGGGGCAGTATGAATTTATTTTAAAAGCAGTTACTGGTTTTAAAATAAGTTATATACTTACTTTTGGTTTAGGAGCTGCAGTTGGTCTTATTAGCTTTTCAAATGTTTTATCCTGGTTATTAAGAAAATACCATGATATAACTGTAGCATTTTTGGCTGGTTTTATGATTGGTTCCTTAAATAAAGTCTGGCCATGGAAACATGAACTTTTGGCACATGTTAATCAATATGGTAAAATAATTACGGACAAAGAGGAAAATGTATTACCTAATATGTTTTTTGAGTATACAGGTAAGGATCCACTTACCTTATATGCAATTTTAATGGCAATTACAGGGTTTTTAGTAATTTTTTTGTTGGAAACATTATTTAGCAGAATAAAGGAAGATAAGGAAGCTGGTAAATAGAACTTTGAGTTTGGAACCTGGTAATTGGAAGTTTGAATTTTGAAATTAAGGTTTATAAGCAAATGAAACTATATGGATTAATAGGTTACCCTTTGTCTCATTCCTTTTCACAGGCATATTTCCGAAAAAAATTTAAAAACGAAGGCTTTTCTAATTGTGATTACCTAAACTTTTCTATAAAGGATATTTCTGAAATTAGTGATATCATTAATGAATATCCTGAGCTGGAAGGATTTAATGTTACCATACCTTATAAAGAGCTTATAATTAAGTATTTAGATAATGTTGATGCTGAGGCTGATGAAATTTCTGCAGTAAATACTGTCAAAATAATTAGGGAAGAGGGTGAAAAAGTTTTTCTAAAAGGTTATAATACAGATATTTATGGTTTTGAGCAATCGTTAAAACCTTTGTTGTCAAAAAGACATAAGCATGCATTAATACTGGGTACAGGTGGTGCATCCAAGGCTGTAGCATTTGTATTAAAGAAACTCGATATTGATTATCTGTTTGTTTCAAGAAAGGAACAATCAAACTTATCTGTAAATTACCGAGAACTTGATAAAACTTCTATTATAAAGCATACCCTAATTATTAATACAACTCCTTTAGGTATGTTTCCTCATATAGAACATTACCCTGATATTCCTTTTCAGTTTATTAATAAAAATCATCTTTTGTTTGACCTTATTTACAATCCTTTAAAAACCAGATTTTTAGAAAAAGGTGAAATGAATGATGCCATGGTAACCAATGGGTATAGAATGTTAGAGCTTCAAGCTGAAAAAGCCTGGGAGATTTTTAATCGGGAAAATTTCTAATAAATAATTCTAATCAGTTAAAAAAAATATTGTATATTTAGCTTGTCAATTAAACAAAAATAGTTTTAAAATTGATTTTTGTTGTAAAATAATTTATTAGAAGTGTTAAAATGAATGATAATTCCGAAGCTAATAAAAGAAAAGCTGAATTTTTGGAAGATTTTTACGAAATGCTTTCAAAGGAGATTATAATTGCTTATCGAGGTACCTTTGAAAAAAGTGTTTTGGGTGTTTTAGCAAAAAATATAGAATCAACTATAGATACTAGTTCAGTTTTAAGACGTAAGTTTTTTAAATTGTTTCTTGAACTTTCGCAAAATATCTCAGATCATTCAGTAGAAATATTGAATACATCAGCAGGCGAGACTTCTGGTTCGGGCTTGCTTATTCTTAAATATGAAGGTGAAAACTATTTGTTTATTACCGGGAACTTAATTAATAATGAAGACCTTAAGTCGGTATCTGAATCGGTAGAACGTATTAATAGTTTGAACAGAGATCAATTGCGAGAATTGAAGCGCGAACAAATTGAACTGGTAGAGACAGGTAAAAAAAATTGCTTAGGCTTGATACAAATTGCTCTTATTTCAGGGCATAATTTGGAAATTAAGGCTATAGAAGCTGAAAATAATAAGACATTCTTAATTTTTTCAGCAGTAATTTCAAAGGAAGTATAAGCTTATCATAATTTAAAATCATATTTGAAACAAAATTGTAATGGAGAATTTTGAAATACAAGCAAAACCAGGCTCGCATTTTAAACCATCGGTTAAGTTAGATGCTGGTACAGGTGAATGTGAAATTGCTGGAGAGTCATATATAGAGGAAACAGCCCAGTTTTATCAACCAATATATGATTGGTTGGTTGAATTCACGAAAACAAAAAAGCCCCTTCTCTTTAATTTTAAGTTAAGCTATGTAAATACAAGCTCATCAAAGCATATATTATTTATTTTAAGACTGTTAAAACAATATGGTGAAGAAGGTAATGATGTTCAGACAAACTGGTTTATTGAACAAGGAGATATGGATACAGAGGAGGATGTAGAAGATTATATGATAATTACCGGACTAAAAATTAAGATAATAAAAGTTTAATGATATTTCCAACACAAAATTTTGGAGAGGTGCTAAAAAAGGCACCTCTTTTTTTTGGTAATATTGGCATTAGTTTTGTAAAATACTTTCAAGAACACATTAAAAAATGTTAATTAATTTTGATATTTTAAAAAAAAATATCATTTTGGCATTTCACATATAAACAATGGAAAAGTGTTAAAAAATATTACAATATTATTCTTGTTATCCATTTTTGTTTTTCAACAAACTGAACTTAGAGCACAGTCTGATGCAAATACAAAGGCACAATGGATCTTTCAAAACTTCCCACCCTATGTTACCTGGAAAAATGAGGAATCCATAAATAAATTTGTTATTGGAGTATTTGGTTCAAGTTCTCAGGTATATAACGAATTAGTTAAGTACTCAAAAAATTCAAAAATTAAGGGAAAGAGTTTTACTGTGGTAAGGTTCAAAAAAGTGAAAGATATTACCGCTACCCATATTTTATTCGTAGAATCATCTGCTAATGAGTATATAAAGGATATATACGAGAATATTATGTTTAACACATTGCTAATAACAGATCAATGCCCTGATAAAGATTTATATATGCTAAACTTTCTTCCATTGCACCAGGGGCAAAAAAGATTTGTTTTGAACTCAAAGGTCGCAAGTGCGGCCGGTTTAATTGTTGGCCGGGAGTTGCTCAAGTATGGAGGTTCAGATGTTGAGTTGAGGGGAATGATATCAAAAACTGAAAAAGAACTAGAAAAAGAACGAAAAAAACTTGAACTGCAAAGAGCAGAATTAGCAAAGCAAATTGAAGAAAGTGAACAATTAAAAAGGGAGAACAGGCTGGAAAGACAGGAGAATGAACGTCAGAAAAAGGTTAACCTGCAGCAAAAAACTGAAATTGAAAATCAGAAAAATGAGTTAGAAGAAAAGCGGCTACAATTATCTTCGGTTCAAATAGATTTACTTGAGCAAGTAGAAAAATTAAGCTCGAATACAAAAATTCTTGAAAAACAGGATAGTGAAATGAAAGCGCAGGAAGCATCATTTCTTGCAAAACAAAAAGAACTAGAACAGTTAGGGGTTGAAATTGCTGAAAGTAAGGAAATAATCCAAAATAAGGATCTTACACTTGGTGAAAGGGAATCACAAATTCAGACACAACAGTTTGTTATATTTGGTTTTGTTGTCCTGATTTTGCTTGTCTTATTCCTTGCTTATAAAACCTGGAAAAGTGCTAAGATAAGGAAGAAAATAAATGATGAATTGAGGTTTAAAAATGATGATATTAACCGGAAAAATGAAGAAATTTTAACCCAGCAACGTCAAACAGATCTTTTGAATATAGAGTTGGAAAAACTTTCTATTGTTGCTTCTAAAACTGATAATGCAGTGACCATTTTGGATTCAAAGGGTAATTTTGAATGGGTCAATGTTGGATTTACACGCTTATATGGTTATACGTTGCAATTATTGACCCATGAACTTGGTGATAATATTATTGAAGTAAGTTCCAATGAAGAAATAAAAGGCCATTTAGAACGATGTAGGAAAGAAAAACAAACTGTTGTTTATGAATCATTAAACACAACGCGGGATGGTAGAGAAGTTTGGATACAAACAAGTTTAACACCCATTCTTGATACTGATAAAAATATCAGGAAGTTAATTACTATTGAAACTAATATTAGTCGTATTAAGAAAGCTGAACAAGAGATACATGCACAGCACGAAAAAATACTGGAGCAATCAAAAATATTAGAAACTACTAATAAAGAACTGGAAAAACTTTCCCTTGTTGCCAGTGAAACGGACAATGCGATTACTATAATGGATGCTGCCGGTAATTTCCAATGGATAAATGAAGGGCACTCCCGTCTATATGGTTATTCCTATATTCAATTGATAAGTGAATACAGTAGGAATATAATAACAAAACATACTGGTAAAGAAGCTGTTGCATTAATTAAAAAGTGCATTGAACAAAAAGTTCCGGTAACATATGAAACACCTGGTGAAACCAGGGATGGTAAAGAAATTTGGGTGCAAACTACTATTACACCTATTACTGACAATCAGGAAAATGTGAAAAGTTTGATTTCAATATCTTCAGATATTAGTAAATTAAAAGATGCGGAGCAATCAATTCGAAAACAAAGTGAGGAACTGATTATTCAAAAAGATGAGCTGGTTATTCAAAATGATTATATTGAGCAGCAAAATGAGAATATTAAGGCGAGTATTACTTATGCAAAAACGATTCAAAATGCCATTCTTCCACCATACGAGGAACTTTCTCAATTCTTTAATGTGTTTTTAATTTACAAACCAAAAGATATTGTTTCAGGTGATTTTTACTGGTATGCGCATTTACCTGCCAAAGATGGTTTCTCGGAAAAATTCTTTTATGCTGCAGTTGATTGTACCGGCCATGGCGTTCCCGGTGCATTTATGTCAATGATTGGAAGCCGGTTATTAAATGAAATTGTTAACGAACGTAAAATTACAAAACCAAGCCAGATATTAACCCATATGGATTTGGAGATTAAGAGCGTTTTGAGGCAGGAAGAAACGGATAATAATGATGGAATGGATGTTAGCTTATGTTCTATCGAAAAAGGAACAAATGGATCAGTAGAAATGAATTTTGCCGGTGCAAAAAGACCTTTATATTATTATGTTAAATCTGAAAAATCTCTTAAGTATGTAAAAGGTACCCGTAAAACTATTGGAGGTACGCAGGCCAGAAGGAATACTGAGGAATTTACTGATAATAAATTAACTCTTCATAAAGGTGATTTAATTTATCTTTCAACTGATGGATTAATTGATCAATCATCGCCGCAAAGAATTCGTTATGGTAGCCCCAGGGTTATTGAACTGTTACAACTTATTGGAGAACATCCCCTTCAGGAACAGAGCATGGCTATTGAAAAATCCATGCTTGAATTCCAGGAGCATGAACAACAAAGAGATGATATTACTTTCCTTGGAATTGAAGTCTAAAAAACTAAATGGCTTTACACTTGTTTAACATATTCATCCTGATGAAAAGCATACGGTAGTTCATTGTTTTTAAACCGGATATTTCTTATATTTACAATATTAACATCCGGTAATGAAACACTCATTAACAGCTGTATACAATTAGGATGTGAATAAACATGAGTGTTACACGGTATTAAAATTTTGGTGATAATTATTATCTGTATACTTTTTTGAAATACAGATGGTTAATCTAATTTTATACTAGTGAAATATGCCATTATATCAGATATTCATGAAGATATTGTTAGTCTTCAAAAGGTGATTACCCATATTAATAGAACTGATTCTGACAAATTGGTTTGTTTGGGAGATATTACGGGATTCAGTGCTTTGCACCATGCACATAAAGATACTAAAGATGCAAATGCCTGTATTGATCTTTTGAATGCCTGCTGTGATATTATCGTTGTAGGAAATCATGATCTTAATATTATTGGTAAAATCCCTTCTTATTTAAATAGGCATGAGAAAGCAAACAGTAATATTCCATGGGATACATGGAGTTACAAGGGAGAAGCGAATGCCATTATAAGTTCTGAGAATCTTGATTTTTTAAAACAACTACCCGAATATCTCATTGAAACAGCTGATAATTTTCAGATTTTATTCAGTCATTTTATTTATCCTGATGTTACCGGTTCAACTATCATGATCCCCGAGAATAAAAGAGCATTGAAACCACATTTCAATTTTATGCAACGTAAGGGTTGTCTACTGAGTTTTGTAGGTCATACACATATCAATGGTTTTGCATTATCAAGGGGGCGTCATGTTCATTTCAAGGAGTTTGGATTTGAGCGATTATCAAAAAAGCAACAAATAATATTTGGACCGGGTATTGTTAGAAATGGTATAAGGAGTGGATATATGATATTTGATACAGATACTTTTGAATTATCAATTATTAAAATCTGAACTCAGAAAATTAATGGTTATGAATAAAATTTGGTCTAAATTCCCCTTCCATATCATTGTTCCATCTGTTCTCAGTTTAATTCTTTTTGTATTAGTCATCTTCCTGATTATTATACCATATTTTGAAGAAAGTATATTGGTGCGTAAAAAGGAAATGATTAAAGAATTAACAAATTCAGCATGGAGTATCTTAAAAGAAATGGATCAGGAAGTACAAGACAGCATTTTGACTTTGAAGGAAGCACAAAATGAAGCTGTCAGGGTTGTTAAGAATTTAAAGTATGGTAAAGAGCATAAAGATTATTTCTGGATCACTGATATGCAACCGAAAATGATCATTCACCCATACAGAAATGACATGACAGGAAATGACCTTAGTGATTATTCTGATCCGCATGGTAAGAAGTTGTTTTTAGAATGTGTTCGAACGGTTAAAGAGAAAGGGGAGGGATTTGTAGATTATATGTGGCAATATAAGGATGATTCAACACTTATGGTTCCTAAACTGTCCTATGTAAAAGGCTTTGAGAATTGGGGGTGGGTGATAGGTACCGGTATTTACATAGAAGACGTTAAAGAACAAACAGAAGAATTAACAAAAAGTTTACTGTTCATCTCAGTGCTCATCTCATTATTCATCGGATTGATACTCTTTTATTTGGTGCGTATAAATCTCATAACCGAACGCAAACGTGTCAATATCAATGAAAAATTAAATAAAGCATATGACAAATACAAAACTCTGGTAGAAGCTTCCACTGAAGGGATTGTGATGATCATGGAAAATGAAAAAACTTTTTACAATTTATACATTGTTAATTTATTGGGTTATACAGAAGAAGAGTTCAAAAAAATGAGTATTTATGATATTCTGTTTGAAAGAGAAAAATTTTCCGGCATTATAGGTTCAACCAATATTGAAGGCAAATTTCCCAAAAACTTTGATACAAAGTTGATCAAGAAGAATGGTGAATTACATGATGCTTTTGTATCTGTTTCAAGAATCAATTTTCAAGGACAGGAAGGATTTATTTTGGCCGTTAAAGATATTAGCCCAAATAAGGATGTTGAACAAGAATTGGATCAAAATATTGAGAAATTTAAAGCCATAACCAATAATATTGATATTGGTATTTTCAGAACAACCATTGGCCGCAAGGGAAGATTTATTGAGATAAACCAATGTGCTGCCGACATTATCGGCTGTAATGATCTTTGTAATATTTATGAAATTAATATACTTGATTTGGTTTATAGTTCTGTCGAGAAGAAAGAACTGATTAGCTCGTTAGGTTTAAAGAAAAATATCAATAAGCAAACAATAAGGATCAAGCGCTTGGATGGAACGATCATTACAGCCCTGATTTCATTGTTTCTGGTTACTGATGAAGAGGGCAAAGGGATTTTTTGTGATGGTATTATTCAGGATGTAACCTTGCAGAAAAAATTAGATAATGAAAAAGATAGTATTATTGAAGAATTGATGACGGCCAGTATGTTTATGAATCAATCAGTTAAGGCACTGGCCAGAAAGATCCCTGTTTGTGATATCAACACCACTGTTCATTCTGCAATAAAGCTTATGGTCAGTAAAAATGCTGAAGTTTTGTTAGTATATATAGAAGGCAACCCAATAGGAATCATAACCAACGCAGATCTGGGTGAACGAATCATTTCGAGAAATCTTGATAGGGAACAGCCTGTGGCTAAAATAATGAGTTCACCATTGATCACTTTACCGGAAAGTGCCATGTTATTTGAGGCCTTATTGCTGATGAGGGAAAAGAATGTGAACCATATTTGTGTGGAAAGCTCTGACGGCATTATTTCAGAAGCGGTAAATATCAAAGAAATAGCTTATGCTAAATACCAAACTCATACCTTATTAATGCAGCGCATTAAAATTGCCGAAACTTTTGAAGAGTTAGCTGATATTTTTAACTCTATACCTTTATTGCTTAAAATGCTGATTGAAAGTGGGGCAAAAACGGATATTATCACAAGGATTAATAGTAACTTCTCCGATGAAATATCCCAACGTATATTGGATCTGGTTCTTCAAGCTCATGAAAAACCCGCTGTTGACTTTGCTTTTATTACTTTGGGTAGTGTTGGCAGAGGCGAGCAAACTTTTTTAACCGACCAGGATAATGCAATCATTTATGATGATGTGGAACCTGAAAAAGAGGATGAAGTCAAAGCATATTTTCTTAAATTGGCCGGGATACTGAATCAGAAGCTTCATCAAGTTGGTTATAATTATTGTAAAGGGGAAGTTATGGCCAGAAATCCTAAATGGTGCTTGTCCATTTCTGATTGGAAAAAGCAATTTAAAACATGGATTGTAAATTCTAATCCCAAAGACCTTATGGAGGTAAATATATTCTTTGATATTCAAAATTCTGGCGGAAGTATTGAATTAACTAAAATTTTACAGAACTATATTTATGAGTTGGTGAAAGATCAGAAGGTCTTTTTTTATCATTTAGCAGAAAATGTATTATCTATAAAATCTCCTATCACCTTCTTTGGTAACTTTATTGTTGAATCGACAAAGGAAAACAAATCTGTATTCAATATAAAGAAAGTCATTATGTTGATCACAAGCATTGCACGTTTGTACACATTAAAAAACAATGTAAACGAAACAAATACTTTAAGACGTTTGAAAAAGTTGAATGCCATGGGTGCCCTTACTGATGATCAATACAGCATGCTAGCAAAGAATTTTAATTATTTGATGCTAATGCGATTAAACCACCAATTGGAAGCAATAAATAAAAACAGGGAACCAAATAATTTGATCAATACCAGGCATCTAACCGATCTGGAACGAACAACTTTAAAAAAGATTTTTTCTCAATTATCTGACTTCCATATTAAAATAAGCTTAGATTTTAAAGGTAGTATTAAATGAATTTAATATTGAGCCCTACTTCATTAATTAAAAACTGTATCATTCAACTCTAACCCTTACACCTTCGCTATGTGATGTAAACTCAGGTGCGTACATACATTGGATGCTTGTTATACCGTTTGAAAAATTACCCTTGTGCGTAACCCTCAAAGGATATTCAAAT
Source organism: Bacteroidota bacterium (assembly GCA_039714415.1). Classification (GTDB taxonomy): domain Bacteria; phylum Bacteroidota; class Bacteroidia; order Bacteroidales; family NBLH01; genus NBLH01. The sequence continues at coordinate 6,074 of JBDLJL010000095.1, read as the reverse complement.
ACATATGTACCTTTGGGTAAGTTTGACATGAAAAAGTTTGTGGCAGCATCTTTTGTACTTTCATAATAACCCAGGCCACCCTGGTATTTATATCTTGAAAAAACATTTATGGGTTCAAAACCGGAAGCGCGCAGATCTTTCATATGTACATATTCCATACGGCGATCAACTTCTAAAACAATCCGTACAATAACTTTATCCCCTGGTTTGAGTTTCGTTTTTTTTGTGATGGGTTTAATAATTGGCCCGCCTGCTGATGGCTGTTCTAAAAATAGTTTTTTGTCCAGTGTCAATGGGGTTTTGTGCTTTGTAATTTTATCTAAATCTTCGAAATATTGCCAATATAATCCTCCCCAGGCTACTCCTTCGTCTTCTTTTTGAAGGTTTACTTTACCCATTTCAGGTTTAATCTCATCTTTGAGCCATGAAGTTTTAAAATAGCCGGTCCCGGCTTCTATTTGTGCTCCTTCAATTTTTTTTGGATCTATTAGCTGGTTTCCTAATTTAATTTTTATTATTTTATCACTTTCCAGCCAGTCTGTTCCGGTTAGTAACAAGGCATAAACTGCCTCTGTGGTGGCTTTTGTTGTTTTCCAGTCTTGTGTCTGTTTTTGTTTTAGCAACCAAACTTTTAACGCATCAACTGATTTAGTATCTTTTGCTACTTCGTTAAATACCTCTATCATCAGGGCCTGTGTTTCAACAGGTGCCTGGTACCAATAATAACCAGCTACATTTTCTTTCCAGTACATACCCATTTCTTCGTGCTGAATAGCAAATTCTGCAAGGGAAGCTGTAATATCGGTTGCAAAATTCATATCATAGCGGTTAGCAGCCAGTGCAATCATACCTTTTGAATACAATCCACGGGAAAGCCAGTATTTTTGCATTTGACCTTTATAATAATCAAAAGTTTCTTTAGTTTTGTTAGGTATTTCAACATCCGTAAAGAAACTTCGGGTATATAAATAATGAATTGCGGTATGACTTAAATGGTCTTTTTGTAATTCTTCTTTGGTCAGATTCATTTTTAAGCGGTTGAAGTCTTCTACAATTTTGCGGTCGATGTACCTGATTGCTTTTTGCAACATTTGCCATGTTTTTTTATCGCTTCTGACGGTCTTTACATTCAATTTATCCAAATGACCAAAACCCGAAACTATATGTTGTGTTATATAGCGGCTTTCAGGCATTCCCTTAAACCATGGCCATCCACCATTCGGTGTTTGCGCTTTTTCAAGCTTAGTAAAAGCCCGTTTCAATTCATTAGACATTTTATTTAGGTCAAATAACAAACCTATTCTTTTTTTCCTTTCCTTTTCATCACTTGCATCCAAAACCCAGGGGGTTTCTTCCAGAAGTATTGATTTTAGTTCCTGGTTTTTTTCAAGATTTGAAAGAAACGACTTTGAATCTTTGGTATTTTTCCAACTATCAAAAACACGCTTTATTTTTGGCGATGAATTAACAATATGCGTAGCAATACTATTTGAATAAAATCGTGTAAAAATCTGTTCAGAGCATTCATAAGGATATTCCATTATATATGGTAATGCTTGTATTGCATACCAGGCAGGGTTTGATGTGAATTCCAGTGTAAGTTTGAAGTTTTGAATGGTTTTGGATTTTTTGGATTTTACCAGTTTTTTTAATTCGTAGTCTTTAGTCTGTTTGCCACGGATAGGCAATGGCAAGGTTTCCGTAATCAGCATCCGGTTACTTAAAACAGGCAAAGCCTTTTGTTCACCATCTGAAAATTTACCTGCTTTGGCCATTACTTTATAAGTGATAGTATTCACATCATCCGGAATATTCAATTTCCAGTTTACTAAAACATTTTTACCTGCTTCAACTGTAAAAGGTTTATCAGCATTTTCATTTTTTGTAAAAATAGCCTGGACCGGTTTCATACTAATGGCATCAAAAAGTTCAAGTCGAGCTGTTCCTTCCAGTTTCTCTTTTGAGATATTACTGACTTTTACCGGAAAAATAATTTGGTCACTTTGTCGGAAAAAGCGTGGTTCGTTAGGTAAAACCATTAAATCTTTTTGTGTTATCAGTTCATTCCCAACAAAACCATATTTAAGGTCTTTGGTATGGGCAAAGCCCATCATCCGCCATTTGGTAAGTGACTCAGGTATGGTAAATTTCACTATTACATTACTACTTGTATCAGTTTGTAAATTTGGATAAAAGAAAGCAGTCTCATTAAAGTTTTGACGAATTTGGACATCTTTAAAATCCGGTTTTTTTGTTTTTGTGCCGTGCAAATAACCACCTGATTGTTCTGTAATGACGTTAAATAGTATGTCGTCGCCATTGTCATCATCATTTCCGCCATTCCTTTTACTTTCTCTACTAATAGTCGTTGTCATTTGTGGTCCATCAGGGTTTTCAACATCTTCTACCATAATAACTTTGTCTACCATTTCTTCCTCAAATTCCCCATCTTCAAAATCAAATTCAAAATATCTGTTTGTATAATAATTGAATCCAAACCAGTTAAAATTATCAAAACGACGATAGGGCATGGGTGAGCTCTTATAAAAACCCTGGCTGATATTCATCGCCCTGGCAATGGCAAAGGCATTAGAATTCCAATTCAGGCGTGAATAATACTTGTTATATATATTAAATGACCAGGAATTAGGTTTGAATTTATCTAAGGAAGCATCGTACAGAGTGGCAAGCATTTCTGCAGCCATTTTATCTCTATTCTTTCCTGCAATTTTTAGTTTCCATTCTTCTTTTTGTCCCGGGTAAACCTTGTTACGAAATGTTTCAAACGTAATATCCAGTTTTTTATTCGTATAGGGTACAGTTACTGTTGTGCTGTGTTTGTATAGACGGTTGTTTTTTATAAAAGTAAAATGAACACTAAAGTTTCCACGGTATTCTTCTTTTACTGGAATTTCAATTAATTGCTGATTTTGGTTTAATGTAAGCCACTGTTTTTTTAAAATTTTACCTTTGTGTTCAATTTCATAAATGACGGATACTTTTTTTTCTTCACTGCCTATTAAAAAAACTGCATTTTGACCTGGCTCGGCTTTGGTTTTTATGGGTGAAAACCAATCTATTACTTTTTTGGGCATTGTTTTGTCTTTTTCACCATATAAGGTAAAATAGTTTTTCCATTCAACCAGGTTTCCGAAAGCATCTTTTGATTTTGTTTCAGCTAGGTATATGCCACTTTTCCAATTTTTTAGTCGTGAGATGTCAAGTTTTTTTGAATCTTTTGTGTTAAAATTTACTGAAAACATTTTTTTCTCAATTTCCCGCTTGTAGATGTTATTTTCGTCAGCATAAACATTTCCAGGAAACTTTTTCATCCATTCATTTTTTGAGTAAATAAACTCATCGGGCAACTCCCATTTTCTTTCCCTTAATGGCTGTTCAAGGCTTTTTAATTTGTAAAAAGTAATTTTTCCTTCAGCAGGAACAAATTCTCCATTCATATTTGTGGTGGATATGTTTGTTTCCAACGCATCCTTTTTTGAGACATTTTCACTAATATCGAGCTTCACATTTAAGGAAGTATATCCAACACTCATATTTCTAAAGGCAGACTGTGTTTCACCATTTATATCGGTGACATCAATTTCTACCTGGTAATTGAAAAGAATATTATTGTCCTTTCCAAAATACAAATCAGGGAGAGCCACAAACTTGATTTCAAAATCGCCATTATCATCTGTTATTAACTCTCCTTCTGTCATTTGCACTTCTTTTACAGGAATAGAATTATACCACCAGCCTCGCCAAACAGGTTTGCGTGTAACACGGTATTTTACTTCTGCATCAGTTATGGTAGAACCGGCAAATGCATTTGCTTTTCCTTTTATTCTAACCGTATCGTTTAGTACATAGTTTCCTTCAAATGGCAATATATTAATTTCAAATTTAGGTCTTTTATATTCTTCAACTGTAATGTATTTATTACCGTATGGGGTGTATATTTGCATTTGACCATTAAGCAGTCCTTTAGGTATGGTAAAGGTTCCATTAAACGACCCGTAATCATTGGTTGTTAAACTTTGTTGTGTAACTTTTTGGTGATTTACATCAAATAGTGTTACAGTTGTTTGATATTGTGCTTGTATTTCTGGCTTATCCTGGTGTTTCTTCAAGGCTATGCCCTTGAAATAGACGGTTTGTCCTGGTCGGTAAATTGCCCTGTCTGTAAATAAATGGATTTTTGTATATGATGCTTTATGATAATTTGTATAATACAGGTAATGTGAATACCCGGTGTTTATGTAATCTTTTTCTTTTAAAAATTCAAAATATAAGTTTCTTGAGTTTGTCTTTTTTTGTGATTGGACCTTAAAGTAGCCTTCACTATTAGTTAAATAGGTTTTATCGTTAATTCTTTTGTTTTTCCCGGTTTTGTAATTGTATTTTTCATACCAGCTTTTTACCGTTACCCCATGCATAGGTGAACCTGTTTTTCTGTTCAAAGTATGAAATTCATATGAGCCATCCTGAATTTTTCTTTGTATGTAGCTTATGTCTGTTACATTAATGAAATCAAAAGATACGGTATTTTTATTATAGCTGAATTTTTCGTTGTTAGAAACCATAATAACATATGTTCCATAAGTTAAAGGCGACATTATTATTTCCGTTGTATGATTGTTATAATCTCCGGTTCCGGGTAGAATCTTAATGGTATTTTTTTGATTTTTTACCAGGCTTAACACTTTATTGTATAGTTTTTTACCAGAATATTTGCCTTTGTGTTGTGCAGGGTCAATCCAGGCAGTTTTAATAAAAATGGTATCAATGTTTTTGTAATTTACCAAAATGGTATATTTTTCACCAGAAGGGATATACTGTTCAGTCTTAAAATTTAAACTTGCATTTAATATTCTGTATTTTAAGTTCTTGCACTGTTTTGCGCCATAAGATTTGGGAAATTTTTCAATCATATTTTCACAAATTTCCAATGCCGTTTTTTTGTCCCACTTATGGTTTTTGTTAATTCTGTTGAACCGTTTATAATTATTTGAGCGTTTATAATAATAATTTGCTATGTTGTAGTTAATTTCTGCAAATATCGGCTGATTAAGATATTTTTTAGCGAGCTTATTCAAATAACTTATGTACAAATTATCTTTATCAGGATTAACCGAATTATCATAAACAAAAGCAAGACGTTCCAAATCTGCATTAATTAAAGCAGCAATATTTTTGTCTTTAAGCCTGAAACTTAACAAGTCCTGGTATATCAATATGGAATAAAAATGTAGTGAAAGTGTATCTTTTGTTTTTATTAGCAGTTCGGAAAAGGATTTAGCATCAGAAAAGTAAAAATTCTCTTTAAGTTGAAAATAGTCGGATGGCTTAGACAGACTTAACTCAGTTATCCTAAAGAATATTAATGCTTTATGTGCCAGAAAGTCGTATAAACTAGATCTAAACTCTTTTGAATCATGGCCTTTTTCTATCATTTCAAAAAATACTCCTCGATCAACAGATTGTAATTTTTCTTTATTCGATAAAGAGAGCATATACTGTTTTATAATGGTATTTATTAGTTTATCAATTGTCCATGTATTTATGTCATCATCTTCAAAGTCAACAGTATTATTATATTCGTATATTTCATATCGATTTGCCCGGTAAAACATTACGTACATATCAGCCAACATGGAATGCAGCATATTTTTAGCAGGGAACACACTGGTTTTTATTTCGTTCTCAACATCTTTTATCAAGTTTTGAAAAGCATTTTCCCCTAGCTCATTCCTAAACTTAATTCTAAATACAATGCTTTTTATTAACTGATCATTATTATTATCAGCTTTAGCCATTGCATATATTTTTTCTACTATTTTTAAAGCAGACTTTGGTAAACCCTTTTTTTCAAGAGAATCAACCTTTGCCCATTCTTTTTTATATTTTCTATCATCTGGTGGAGTAAAGGTTTCAGTGGTAGCTATAATTGTATTTGTTGTTATAAATAAGTATATGGTAAGGCTTATAAATATATATTTTTGTTTCATAGCTGCATAATGAAATGATGTATAAAGATAAGCAAATTGAAATTAGAAGTTAGATTTTAGAAGTTA
>JBDLJL010000094.1:0-21530 GCA_039714415.1 Bacteroidota bacterium | reverse complement strand
CGGTTCCTCATTATAAATTTGCTGTTAAATCTGAGCTATTTGGTAATGAAGCGAAAGCTAATCTTGCTTACTGTTATTTGGTTCTGAAGAAAACAAGAAAAGCGAAACGCCTTTTCAAAGAATTAGTGGATATTTTTCAAAATAACTACAAAATACAGTACAATATGGCACTATGTTATTCAAGGCTAAAAAAGAGGGAAAAGGCTTTAATTTATTTGAATCGGGCTGCAAATCTTGAATCGGGGTTCGGTGGAATTTACTTAACTAGAGGACATATTCATTTAATAATGGGTAATAAAGAATTAGCTAAGAAAGATCTTGAAAGAGCAAAATCACTTGGAAGCTCGCAATCAGATAAGTTAATGAAACGATTATAAAAATGAATACCAATAAAAGCTAAATTCGAAAAGACAATAGCATTGAAAAAATGATAGAAGTATTTATCTATTTAAGGTTTAAACAGCTATATCGTGAAATAAATTGTGATGGAATAAGGCTTACAAAAAAAGATATGTCTTATTTAGTCACAGAAAATTTTTTCTATTCAAATATTACAGGGAAGGAGTATCTTGGTCTTTTCAAAAACAAGAAGTTTGATTCAGACAAATGGAATGGTCTATTTTCTTTACCACTTAACCAGGTTATAGATACATACTCAACCGGGATGAAAAAGAAATTAGCTTTTCTTGGAGTACTTAAACAAGATAAACCAATCATGATATTGGATGAACCTTTTAATGGGTTAGACATTGAATCAAGCAGGATTATTCGTTCAATATTGTTACGTTTAAAGGAGAAAGGGAAAACAATAATAATTACATCGCACATAATTGAAACATTAACAAATTTATGCGATTATATCCATTATATTGAAAATGGGAAAATAAAGTACAGTAAAGAAAAGCAGGATTTTTCTGAATTTGAAAAAGAATTGTTCGCATCAATAGAAAATAAAAACATTGAATTAATTACAGAATTGATTCAATAATGTACGAATTGCTAACTAATTTAAAATGAAAACGAAGCGACCAAACTTACGCTATGACTTCGCTAAAGCCAGGTCGTACAAAGTAAATCTACGGTTGATAAAAAATAACAACAAATGACCAATGACAACCAATGACTTAATGACTATTTAATGACAGCGAAGCGTAATGACAGATAAACTAATGACTAATTACTAATTACTAATGACCAATTCACTAATTCACTAATTACCAAATATCATGACAGCTGAAATAATTACCATAGGCGATGAAATACTAATCGGTCAAATTATCGATTCAAATTCTGCCTGGATGGCTGAAAAACTCAATTTGGCCGGTATAAATGTTTATCAAATTACATCGGTTTCTGATGATGAAACCCATATTATTAATGCACTTAACGAGGCATCTGCCCGGGTTGATATAGTGTTAATGACAGGTGGGCTTGGGCCAACAAAGGATGATATCACAAAAAAGACATTGTGTAAATATTTCGATACAAAACTGGTTGTAAATAATGAAGTTTTAGAATATATAAAAAAGATTTTTGAACGACGGGGTTTCCCTGTTTTAAAGGAAAATTTGCAACAGGCAGAACTTCCTGAGGACTGTACAATTATAAGGAACTATTACGGGACAGCTTCCGGTATGTGGTTTGAAAAAGATAATACTATTTTTGTTTCAATGCCCGGAGTTCCTAATGAAATGAAAAGACTTATAGAAGATGGTGTTATCCCAAAAATAAAAAAGGAATTTAAGCTTCCTGTTATTGTCCACAGAACCATTTTAACCTATGGTTTTATTGAATCAGAGCTTTCTAGTTTGATTGAAGATTGGGAGTTAAACTTACCTGAAGGGATGAAATTGGCTTACCTGCCTTCTTTAGAAAGATTAAGGTTAAGGCTTAGCATTAGGGGAAACAATAAAGAAGAACTTGAAAAATTGATAGATCAGGAAGAACAAAAACTAAAAGAATATCTTGGTGATGCTATTTTTGGCCATGGTGAACAGAGTTTACAAGAAATGGTTGGGAAAATCCTTACAGAACAAAATAAAACACTTGCTACTGCTGAAAGTTGTACAGGAGGTAATATTGCACGTTTAATTACCGGAATTGCAGGTAGTTCAGATTATTTTAAAGGCTCAGTGGTTGCTTATGAAAATAGCATAAAAAAAAATGTCCTGAATGTAAAAGAAAATGATTTGATTAAGTATGGAGCAGTGAGCAAAAAAATCGTTGAACAAATGGCTTTAGGGGTTAAAAATCTAATGAATACGGATTTTGGCGTTGCAACTTCCGGGATTGCCGGCCCAGGTGGTGGTACTGAAGATAAACCTGTAGGTACAGTATGGATTGCCATTGCAGGACCTGATAAACTTATTTCAAAAAGATATACCTTTGGTAATCAACGAGAGTTTAATATTAGGAGGACTTCTTCAGTTGCGTTAAATAAATTGAGAAAAATGTTGATTGAATAAATCCATAACTTCTAGCCTATGTTTTGAATATAATTAAATTGCTGACGTTTGTTGTCAACTGGAATTGTCTCATTTTAGTATTCAGTTCTCAGACTGAATACTGTGGGCTGTGAGCTTTCAGTAACACTTTTATAAACCCTTAATTTTCATTCACCGGATTTATTATTTGCCCGATAAATATAATTGAACCACTATACTTTTCAGTTATTATAAATAAGAATGGGCGGTCAATAAAGAGACTGTTTTTATGTTGATCCTTAGTATCAAACAATATTTTTTTAGTAACAGGCTTTGAAACCATTTTTAAATTTACGGATTGAGAGAATTCATATAAGCATAATTTTTTTACAGAATTGATGTGTTTATATTTTTCCCCTTTTGTCATAAATAAATTTTGGAGGCCTTGTTTTTTTAAACTATTATTTAATGAACCCGTATAGTCAATATTGAGTTTAGGTAAATATACTGACAAGTTTAGTTGCTTAAATTTTTCATTAATCTTGTTTATGTAGTATATGTTTAATTTGTTTTTAATACTCTTAAGTGATTGATTAACTTGTGGTAAGATTATCATAGCATTAAAGTTGCCCCTGCCAATTGGCATCTCTATTGCTTTAATATTATTATCAGAATAGTAATTAAATTTAGATTCACAAATAAGCATTTCAACAAACTTGCTTTGATTCGGGTTTAGGTAAAAAGGTGATTCTTCTATACCTGTTTGATATTTTAAATTACAGGTTAAATTAATTTCATTGTTTATACTAAAAATAGATGCCCTGCATATATTTTTTATTGGAAGTTCCTTTTTATTTTGATTAAAATCAGCAATTTGAAGATCATTATTGTCATGTATGAGCTTTTTAAACTGTTCATTGAGATTGTCCCTGTCATCTGTTATAAAACTTGTTGAGGTTTTGAATTCGCTCTGTTGGTCAATATTTAAAATAGTAGAATTTAGTTTATTTATTTCAGTTAGAATAGCTTCTTTTTTTAGGTCTGTAAGCTGCAATATTCTTTTAATGCCATAGCTGTTTTCCATACCATAAAGAGGTATGCATAAAGATTTATTCAAGCTGATAGGTGAAATAAGAATATTTGAATTTTGACTTGTTGTTTTTAAAATACTTTTGTAAATACCTAACCCCAATTTATTATCTGCTGAAACAAGTAGTTTTTGGTTTTCTTCAACTTTAATAGGTTTTGGGGCAACTGTTTCTGATTGCTCCTTTGAACAAACAGAGAGAAAACCAAGTATTAAAAGAATGGAAACAATGTTTATTATATTCTTCATAAAATTTAAAACCTATATATTAATCAGATGCTTTTAGTACGAAAATAGCTGCTTCTTATTTTACTGGCTTTGACTAAATTCAATAATTTGTTTATAATTGAAAGGTATTTATTGACGACTGAAATTCTTTTAATTCTTTACTTTTTTATAAGTACGTTTTACTATGTTTTTTTCATGCTTTAACGCAACCATTTTTAAATAAATTTCATCTTTTAGATGTATTTTGTATTTTTGGAGTAATTTTTATTCCAATTAAACTGATTTGGATCAGCAAATAGATATAATAAAAGGATGTGTTGAGGGTAAAACTGAAGCACAAGGAGCATTATTTAAAAAATACTCTAAAATGCTGTTTGGTGTGTGTCTTCGTTATACGAAAGATCACTCGGCGGCTGAAGATGTATTGCATGAGGGTTTTATTAAAATTTTCATAAATATTGCTTCATACAAAAATAAAGGTTCTTTTGAAGGTTGGATGAGGCGTATTATGGTTAATACTGCACTTGAACGATACAGGAAAAATTTTCAGATGTACCCTGTGAGTGATGTTGTGGAATTGGAATCAAAAATGAATACTAATTTAATTGTTAGTGAATTATCAGCACAAGAATTATTAGTACTAATAAAAGATTTACCACCTGCCTATAAAATGGTATTTAATCTATATGCAATTGATGGGTATTCTCACAAAGAAATTGGTGAAATACTGAATATTTCAATTGGAACTTCAAAATCAAACCTCTCAAGAGCCAGAAAAATTTTACAAAGTAAAGTAAGACAGCATTTTATTATGCCGGAAGAAAGAAAGAGATGTTAGAAAATCAGAAAAAAATAGATAACCTTTTTAATGACTTTTTGCATGATTATGAGGAAGAAGTGCCTTCGTTTGTTTGGAATAACCTAAAAAAGGAACTAAAAACAAAAAAACGTCAGCATGTTTTGTATTATATTAAGGCAGTAGCTGCTTCTATTGCATTGTTAATAACTTTTGGCCTTGGCTATTTTGTTTCAGATTTAAATCTTAATAAAAATAATAAAGCAAAGATATTACAACAGGATCTAAATCAGCTTTTTTTTCAGGGAAAGTCAAGACCATCAGGTGATAGCCTGGAAATTGTAGAGACAGATAAATTCCCTGATGAATCTGTTGGTAATAAGCAAAAGGAAGATTTGTATAAGTATGCTATTGCATTAAAAGAATCAGAGTTAATGTTCCAAATAGCTAACTATGAAAAAATCAGGATTTATGATACAAATCAACTATACCGAAAATATCAATATATTAACAAAATATTCGCTTCAAATAATTATGAAAACAAGGCAAACCTGAACCTTGTATCAAATAATTTGAGTGAAAGAAAATCTAACCAGTTATTAACCGATACCTTGTTATTAGAAAAAGAAAACCTCCATGAAGGAGGTTTTCTTTTAAAAAATGAAAACAAGAAATTATCTGCCTGGTCATTTGGTACAAAATTCTCCCCGGTAATTTCGATGGGTGATAATGCTTCACAAGAAAGTGTGAATGTTAATAATGATGGTATAAAATCAGCAGTAAGATCTGATCAACCCGATGTTAATTCAGAGGAAAAACCTCTTACTTCATATTCAGGAGGGTTTAATGTAAACTATCACCTAAGCAGGCGTTTCAGTATTCAATCAGGTATCTATTATTCACAGAAAAAACAGGGTTCTGATAATTTGATTGGTAGTCAGGATAATGAATTTGGCGGAGATGATTTGACTGTTTATACTCCAGCTGGAACAAGGTCGATTGATCCAATAGATAATGGATCAGTATTGAGAAGCTCATACTCTACTACATATTACACTTTAAATGCAAATTTTATTTCGAATGCCGAATATATTGAACTACCACTTATTATTCGTTACAAATTGATTGATCAAAAAGTGAGTCTGGATGTAATGAGTGGATTTTCAACAAACTTCCTTGTCAATAATAGTTCATTTATTCTCTCTGAAGATCAAAAATTGTGGTCTGGCGAGAATGAGGATATAAATTCAATTCTGTATGGTGCTACAGTTGGTTTAGGTGTTAATTACAATTTTTATCAAAACTTTTCAATCAATTTAGAGCCTACATTTAAATACTCAATTTTACCTGAAAACTCGGTATTTAGAAAATACCCATACAGCTTTGCTGTTTTTGCAGGCTTTAGCTACAGATTTAAGTAGAATTTACTTTTTTGTTAACTGGATTATAGATTTCTTTATAACATTTGATTATATATTAGTTTCAAATTGATATGCTATACCTACGCTTAAGATTTCCTTTAATTGAATTTGATTAGTAAAATCTTCATCGTAAATTAAATGTATATTTACATTAGTAGAAAATACCTTATTTATTTTCATGGTAAATAAAGTTTGCCAATCTAGTTTTATATTTTCTGGATTTTCTGTATAGTTAGAAAATAATATTAATCGCGATAGGAAATTAATATTTTTCATAATGTTTATATTCATGGTAGCCTTAAATGTCCCACCAAACTCATGTCTGGAATGTTGACCTACTTTTACACCAAATGCTCCCTGGTTTGATAATGTTTCATCAAGTACAAAAGTTGACCTTCCGCTTAGCGGCCCAATAAATAAGGTAATAATTTTATTGGCTGTGTAGTAAAAACCACCTGCTAAGGTTAGAAAGGCCGGTGCCATAAATTTTGATTGCAAATTTTCAGTCGCAACTGTATCATAGCCTGGTGAAAACTGACTATTAAAATTGACCAGGGCACTATAATACCAGTTGTTAACTGCTTTGTATCCGAATTTTGAACTTAGCTCAAATTTGTCATCAGTTTTTTTATACTCTTGATATCCTTGCTTAATCCCCCCATATGCTAAAGCCAGGTTATTGTCCCATAGTAAATTTTTGGTTTTGTAAATAGCACGGGTTTTATTAATCCCGGTTAAGGATAATGAATTTTCACCACCTGTGGCCTAATTGGCAAAGGTAGCTTGAGAAAAAGAAATAGAGCCTTTTCCTGAAAGATACCATTTATTTAATGTGTCGGGGCTAGTAATTTCTTGTGAAATTATAAATGTTTGTACAAAAAATAAAGCTAAATAAGTAAAGATATACCTCATAAGTATCCATTAATTTGGAAAAGGTTGAATTTCAAGTAGAAAGTTTTAAAAAAGGTTTGTTTTGCTATAGGAATTAGCAAAATTTATTCCATAAAAAAACAGTGTAATATTTCACACTGTTTTTATTAATGAAAATTGAAAGGCGTAAATCTCCTTTAGAAAAATTATGCTATTTAAATTTATATGTTAAGCCAAGTCCAAACAATTGTTTCATTTGCAGCATTGGTTTTAGCCTGCCATCTTCTTTGTCAGCAATTAAAATATCGTCATCATAAATAAACTGGAAATTTATATTTGCAGATAAGAATTTGTTTACTTTCATGGTGAATAAAATTTGCCAATCAACATCAATATTTTGTGGATTTTCCATATAATTTGAAAACAGTGTTAATTGGGATGCCAAATTCACATTTTTTACAATATCCTTATTTACGTCTGCTTTAATTGTTCCACCAAATTCATTTCTGATTGTTTCATTTGCATCTACACCGTATTTGGTTGATAAAGTAGTATCTGTAACAAATGTTGTACGTCCACTAATTGGACCTATAAATAGTGTGAATTCTTTTGAAGGTTTATAATTCATACCAATTGCCAAATTTAGATAACCAGGGGCTAAAAAATCTGAAACCAAGGTTTTGGTACCTGCGTTATCATCATATTCGTAACCCTTTGAAAACTGGCTTTTAAAACCTACAAGGGCACTATAATACCAGTTTTTTATAGCATGATAACCAAATTTTGAACTAAGCTCAATTTTATCGGTTGTTTTTCTAAACTCTTGATCACCTTGTTTTAACAAACCGTAGCCTAAAATAATATCATTTTCCCAGATAAATGATTTCGATTTATAATCAGCTCCGGCAATAGCCAATGCATTTAATGATACAGAATTTTCACCACCAGCAGCCCAATTAGTAAAAGATACTTGCGAAAAGCTTAGTGTTCCTGTTCCTGTATAAGTCCAACCTAATGTTGAATCTGGTTTTTCAGTCTCCTGGGCTAATAAATGTACCGGGCTAAGAACGATTAAAATAATGCTAAATATTTTTTTCATATGCAATAATTTTATTTTTAAAATATAGATATTCTATTTATATGCTGTTTTTGTGAATGTAATATACCGCTCTATGCAGGTTTATTTTGAAAAAGATGTACATCAGTTTGTGGATACGGAATTGAAATTTTTTGTTTATCAAATTCTTTTTTAACGGTTTCATTCATTTCAAAAAATACATCCCAATAATCTTCACCTTTTACCCAAACCCTAACGGCTAAATTCACAGAACTATCTGCCAGTTCATTCACACCAATAAATGGTTCCGGATTTTGTAAAATCTTGTTGTTTGCTTTAATTATTGACAATAGGACTTCTCTTGTTTTATCAATATCATCGTTATAACCAATTCCAAAGGTAAAATCAACCCTTCTTTCACTTTCTGCCGAGTAGTTTACTAATGTTCCTGAAGAAATTGGTGCATTTGGTATTATAACTCTTTTATTATCCAGGGTTAATAATATTGTGTTGAAAATCTGAATTTCTTTTACAATACCCATATATCCTTGGGCTTCAATAAAATCACCAACTTTGTAAGGCTTAAAAACTAGAACCATAACACCCCCGGCAAAGTTTTGAAGAGTGCCGGAAAGTGCCATACCTACTGCCAGACCCGCTGCACCCATTATAGCAATGAATGATGTCATTTCAATGCCAACCATACCCATTACACTGATTACCAAAAGAATTTTTAGTATTATAGAGATAATACTCGTTAAGAAAGGTCTTAGTGACTCATCCATATCACCTTTTTTCATCATCTTTGATGATGTTTTAGTCAGGGATTTAATAATCCATAATCCCACAATTAGAGTAATAATGGCAAGCAATAGCTTTGGGCCATTAACCATAATCAGGCCAACAGCCTCGTCAACATAAGTTTGATATTTTTCCATTTGATTAATATTTAAAGGTTAGTTAATAATTAATTTCAAAGTAAATAAAAATACTGTTTAAATAAAAAGAATAATTGATCGAATTATCTTATATTTTGACAGGTATATTTTACTGTCTTTTTTATTTATAATAAATCATATTTCAATAAATCATTAAATAGTATAGGTGTTTGATAGGCCATTTATTCCTTATTAAAATACTTATCTGGAAAATTAACTAAGTATAATTTTTCTATAGGTCGTGTAAAAGCAGTGTATAACCATCTGATATATTCTTTACTGATCATATCCTCATTAATGTATCCCTGGTCAAGAAACACTACTTTCCATTGTCCACCTTGTGCTTTATGGCATGTAACTGCATAAGAAAATTTCACCTGTAAAGCATTAAAAAACTTATCTTCTTTTACCTTTTTAATCCGGTTCCTTTTTAGTTTAGTATCGGCATAATCTTCAAGAACAGAGTAAAATAATTTTTTATTATCTTCTATTCCCAAGGATGCACTTTCAATATCAAGGGTGTCTAATAGTATTTTAACTTCTAGCTCAATATCTTGATAGTCAATTAACCTGATTCGGACATCTGCAAAGTGAAAATCATAAACATCATGGTAACCAATTATTTGCACAACTTCCACAATGTCACCATTGGCAAGAAAGTCAACTTCCTCAATTGTCTCGCACCAATAGTAATTATTTTTTACAATCATCAGTAAATCACCCTCACTTAGTTTGCTTTCGTGGTACAAAACTGAATTCCGTATTCCTTCATTGTATTTATTTGCCCTTTTATTTGCCCGGTTAATTATGATTACTTCATCTTGTCCATATTTGTCATAGGTATCTGATATAGCTTCAATTAAATCA
The DNA here is from genome assembly GCA_039714415.1 of Bacteroidota bacterium. GTDB lineage: Bacteria > Bacteroidota > Bacteroidia > Bacteroidales > NBLH01 > NBLH01. The sequence goes on along the minus strand of JBDLJL010000094.1, from coordinate 11,843 downwards.
GCACCACTAATGCATTCAACATCAGTGTTTTCTAATTTAAATATCGGAAATTCTTTTTTAAAATATGTATCGGCAAGAAGTGATCGTAAATAAGTAGCATTTGTTAAAATAGAAGAGTCCTTTGCCTGTCTTATTACTTCAGTGAGCTCAATATCAACAACTTCCATGTCATATTCTTCAAGGATTGATGCGTTAAGGGCAGGGCTTTTTTCCAGGCCAACAGGTGGGAGCTGGGCTGTATCACCAATCAATATTAATCTGCAATTGCTACCTGTGTAAACATATTCAATTAGGTCGTCAAGTAATTTTCCACTACCAAATACTGAACTTTCATTTGATGAATTAGTGATCATAGAAGCTTCATCTACGATGAAAAATGTGTTTTTGTGCAGGTTTTGGTCTAATACAAAATGGCCAAAGCTATCGGAAGAAGATTTTTGCCTGTATATTTTTTTATGTATGGTAAAGGCTGAATGCTCTGAATAATGGTTAAAAACTTTAGCGGCTCTTCCTGTAGGTGCTAGTAATACACAATTAATTTTAAAACCTTTCAGTGATCTTACCATAGCACTTACTGAGGAAGTTTTACCTGTACCTGCATACCCTCTGATAAGGAATATTTCGTTTAATTTTTGGTTAGCAATAAAACCAGCGAGTTTGTCAAATAAATCCTGTTGATTTGAGGTAGGGGTATATTTCAGTTCTTTTATAAAAGATTGTATCAAATGGTTCTTTATCATTATATGAAAAAAATTATTTTATTCTGATAATTAGCCTGAATAATTCATGCGTTTTTTTTGTTGGAATTGAGGCGTCAGACCTTGAAGCTGTATATTAATACTGCAAAAGGTTTGCAACGATAAGTCCGGCAAGAAAAAACGTACCTTTGGTAAATTTATTATTTTAAATATATTTTTGACTCAAGTTCTTAAATTTTTTATTTTCAATGACTTAGTCTTGAAGCGCATAAATTTATGAATTAATCAGGTTAGTTGCTTATTTTATATTTTTATATGTTTTTTAGCATTTGTTAAGATTAAAATTAAATAAATTTTGAATTTTTGCAAGCTTAAGGCAGGAGTAATTATTTTTTTTTTATTTTTGCATCAAACATAATTAAAAATATTGAAATGAAAACCGTAATTAACATTGTTTTGTTTGTGGTAATAATTGTCTTGGCATATTTCTTATGGGAAAGTATTGCTGAACCTATTCGATTTGAAAAAGCGAAAAAGAAAAGGTACGATGTAACTATCCAAAAATTGATGGACATAAGAACTGCTGAATTAGCCTACCAGGCTGTTCATGGTAAATTTACAGGTAATTTTGACACATTGATAGATTTTGTAAAAAATGATTCAATTCCAATGGTTAAAGCAATTGGTAGTGTGCCTGATTCACTAACTGAGAGAGAAGCCTTAAAGTTGGGCATAATTAGTCGGGATACTTCCTATATTAGCACATTGGATTCATTGTATGAAGATGGTTATGCAATTGATTCCTTACAGTTTGTTCCTTTTACTAATGGTAAAGAATTTATATTGGGGGCAAAAATTTTAGATGTTGGTTCTAAAGTTGGTGAAAATACCTTAAAAGTTCCGGTATTTGAGGCAAAAGTACTTAACAGTGTACTGTTAAAAGGTTTGAATAAACAATTAAGGATTAATCTGGATGATGAAGCAATTAAAATGGATAAATATATCGGTTTAAAAGTTGGTTCACTTGAACAGAATATAAATAATGCCGGAAACTGGGAATAATATAGAATAGGAAAATATTTTAGAAAGGGTTTCATAAAGAAACCCTTTTTTTATATCCAGATTGAACATAAATGTAAACAATACATTACATTTATTTAACTTTTATGTTATTATTTATGATTATTTATTAAATTTGGCGTAATATTTGGTTTTAAAACATAAACCAGAAATATTATTTGCAATGAAACAAGTCCTGAGAATCGGGATGGTTTCATTCTGCTTTGTCGGAACAGGTACTGACAATAAAAAGTAATTATATATAGACAGATGAAAGAATTTGCTTTATTCAACGAATCATTTAGTGCCTCAAAAACTACAACATATCATTTAAGTATTTTACTTAGTGCATTAGGATATTCTTATTGTATAGTTGATACTGTAAGGCAAAAATGTGTTGCCATAAAAAATATAAATTTTGATAATGTTGGTGATAGAGATACTTTTTATAAAAATGTAGAAGACTTTTTAAAAAATGACTCTTTTTTAAATAAATTTTATAAAAGTGTTGATTTTATTTTTCAGTCTTCAAAATCTACTTTAGTACCTAATTCACTTTTTGACAGGAAAAGACTTAAGTCCTATTTTGAGTTTAATCAGGTCCTTGATGAATTTGCAGAGATACATTATAACAAGTTGAAAAGAACTGAGGCACTGAATATTTTTAGTATTCCTTCATCGGTAACCACCCTAATGGTGAATCAATTTCCTGAACTTAATTTTTATCACCAGGCAAGCACTTTTATTGATAATACTTTACGGAAAGCGCAGGAGGTTGAAAATATGATTGCGGTTATGGTGAATAATGATTTCTTTGACCTGGCCGTTTGTGAATCTGGAAAGCTGTTCCTTTATAATAACTTCCCGTATAAAAATGAGAATGATTTTGTATATCATATCTTAAATATATATCAACAATTAAAAATTAAACCTACTGAAGTAGCTTTATACCTTTCTGGTGATATTGACGAAAATGATAAGCGTTTTAAATTGCTTTTGAAATATATCAAAGAAATAAATTTTGTTAGGATAACGGATAACTCGAACTGTCAATATAGTTTTGATGAAATTCCTGAACATTTTTTAACTAACCTGCTTAATATCGAGTAATGAGAATTGTTGGTGGATTGTATAAAGGAAGACGATTTAACCCGCCAAAGTTTTTTAAAGCCCGGCCTACAACAGATTTTGCAAAAGAAAGTTTATTTAATCTTATTGTAAACAGAATTGATCTTGAAAATAAAAAAGTACTAGATTTATTTAGCGGATCGGGTAGTATTTCTTTTGAATTTATGTCTAGGGGGTGTAATTACGTGATGGCTGTTGATTTAAGCGCAAAGTATCTTTCGTACGTTGAGAAAACTGCAAAAATACTCAATCCTGATGAAAAAGTAGTTCGTACCTACAAAGCGAATGTTTTTACACTACTCAATAAGCTTGAACTTGATTATGATGTTATATTTGCTGACCCACCTTATGAAATTGATAAATTTGAAACTATTCCTGATTTAATATTCGGTAATGATACATTAAAGAAAGATGCTATTGTAATTATCGAACATTCTTCAACAAATGATTTTTCTCAACATCCACGTTTTCAGGAAAAAAGGGTGTATGGCAAAGTAAATTTTAGTTTTTTTCAATAAATATTTTGATTTTTTTTTGGTGGCAATAAAAATAAATATATCTTTGCATCGCTTTAAAGGAAAAACAAGTCCTTTATAACAATAATGGTCTGGTAGTTCAGTTGGTTAGAATACATGCCTGTCACGCATGGGGTCGCGAGTTCGAGTCTCGTCCAGACCGCACCAAAAACAATTAAACCCTTATTAATCAAATGATTAGTAAGGGTTTTTTGTTTTTAAACTCCCCAATTAGGCACATAGAACATTTTTATCCAAATATTTTTTTTTGCAAATAATTGTGTCAATGTCACTACTTGTTACTCACAAAGGTATTTCTCCACTATTTAATGAACCTCTTCATATAAGACCCGTACTTAAAGTGGTGTGAGAGGTGTACAGGCTACCAAATGGTTGTCCAGTCAGTCGTCTACGATTGTGTTTAGTTTTTTAAGTTTTTTTCAAGTGATAAAATAAATTCAATGTTCTTCTTGTCTATATCTGTAAGAAAAAATTGCACATCAGTATATATTGGTTTATACCAGTCCATTTTATTAAAATATTCTGATAAATCCTCAGATTTAAATTTGTAACCATATCTGGCAAAAATCTCATTTCGTTTTAATCTAAGTTCACTTATATTCAATCTTGCGAGTTCCTCATTTGTAAAATTAATTATTTCGCTTTGTGTAATCCAATTATAATTTTTATAGTTATTGACTTTTATAGAATCGATTTCAACGGGGTTAAATTCTGCCTATTGTTTAATATCCTTCATTGTTTAAGCCAATTAATCTGTCTTTTACCCAGAGAGACCAAAAAAAATATTAAGTTCCAGCTGTAATGGTTCAATTCCATATTTATTTTGACGTTCAACAATCATTTTGGGATATTTACGCATTTCATCATCTGTGGGTATCCGGGTTTCAATAAACTGAACCATTAATTCGGCAAGTTCAAATTTGGTTAATTTGCCACGTGCATGTTCTTGAAGGAAACTATGGGCTTCCTTCTTCATTAGTTCTCGGTCTTTTGGTAGCATAATGATTGTTTATTTAACTTTTGTAGATTTATGAATCGTTATGGAATAATTACCAACACTTGGAAAAGTTACGAATATTTATATTGATTCAAAATAGGGGTGTCAAAGCATTCTGAAATATCAGTTCTCAGTCATAAGGTTTGTTATATAGCGTATTAGCACCTTTCTACTCGACAAAAAATTTAGTTATCAAAGTTTTGGTTGGTGTTCCTTTATTTGTAGCTGAATAATTTCCTTCATCAGAATCGTTAGAACCGAAACTTTGTAATTCATATCTTACCGTATTGATATTACTGTTTTTCATTTTACTCAAATCTTCATTTGTTAAATGGTACACAGATTTAGCGGTATTGTCTACATAATCAAATTTAATCCTTTCATTGCAAATTATTACCGCTCCATCATCCAAATAAACAATTAGTTTTCCGCCAATATATACTTCTGAACTGATTCTTGTACTAACTGCAATAAGTGCTGTTGTTCCATCCTTAGCCAATACAACATTTAGGTTATATATGAAGATAGATGTAGAATTGGCCTCTAATGTAATAGTTTTTGTACTGGGGTAACTGTTTTCGCCAATAAAGAATAAGTTTTGTCCAATTGCTGTCTGTGTAATGAACAGTGTTGCAGTTAAAATAATAAAAGTCTCTTTCATATAGCAGAATTTTAGTTTTTCTTTTTAATCGGAGCGAGTAAAAGATAAAATATCCATGCAAACCATGATATAAAAATCACAGCTAATATCCATGCAATTTTTTCGCCTCCAGTGGTCTTGCTAGAGCTGATAATTATTAAAAACGGCAACAGCCAAATAAAACCTATCACGGCTAAAAATATCAGACTGCCAAGAGCTGAACTTTCCATTTAATGTTATATTTAAATTAGATTTGTCCTTCACAAAATACAAACATTATCTGAGTTTAAACAAACTTTTTAATGAAGTATATTTAGTAATCTCATGTCTTTATTTGAATTTACCACAACCCGACAGGATAAACGTACCTGAGGTATATTTATTTTGTCCATATATTAGTTTGTTTTAATTTACTAATGTCAACATTTCAAATTAGCAAACCCAAATATAATATATGATTAAGAATATTTAATCCTGAATTTTATCAACAATAATTTGAGTGCCTGCAAAAGTGTTTTGATTAGTAGTAGTTCCACTAATTTCATGATTGAGCATAAGCAATTTTAGTATGATTGGAAGAGGCTTTTCTGTAGTTTTCTATTCTTTACCCAAAAACTATCTCAATCGCCTCATTCCCCCCAAACCTATTCTTTTCAGGATAGCAAAAACCATTTTCGCATTTAAACTGTGCCTGTACCATATGCATAAAATCATTTTGGCCTAAAAAATTGCCCATTTGCATAAAGGGTAGAAAAAATATAAATTTACCATTGCCTTTTTAAGTTAATAGTATAACGCATACAATATGAAAATTATATTTAATATTGTGACAATTATAAAATCAGCTTATAATAAGAAAATATATGAGAATAAAATGTAAAGTATACTTAGGTCAAATAATATTTTTTAGTTTTTTTGTATTTGTTGGAATTAGTTGTGATAAGGAAGAAATCGTAACAGTTCCTGTTATAGAAATTTATAATTTACATAATAAAACGGATTCAACAGCAAGTTTTTCGACAAGTATTAATTCTAATATTGATTCAAGTTTTTATGATTATGGCGTTTGTTGGAGTACAGAGAAAACACCAACTATTGAGGATAAGAAGACTAACAAAAGCACTTATATTCTCAATAAAAAAGGATTTAAAATATCAAATTTGAGCCCTTATACCAAATATTATGCACGTGCATATGCTACTAATAGTGCAGGGACTTTTTACAGTGATACAATTTCAATTACAACTTATGGGATTGTATATGATATTGAAGGTAATGATTACCTTACTAATAAATTTGACACACAAGAATGGATGATAGAAAACATGCAAACTACAAGGTACAATAATAACGACCCTATACCAAATGTATCTAATTATGATGACTGGACAAACCTTACATCCGGTGCTTATTTCGAGGAAATGGAATATAGCGATATTGATAACATCCTTATAAATTATCGAATAGTATACAATTGGTATCTTGTGAATGATGGCCGTAATGTATGCCCCACAGGTTGGCACGTTCCTACCAACGATGAATGGACAACTTTAGGCAATTTTATTGAAGGTAATACTATTTTGGTTAAAGATTTTCTTGATCCGAGTGGTTTAATTCATGATAATGGTTGGACTATTGGTAGTAATTTAGGCAAATCAGTATGGTGGACACCGTCAGAATCTAATGATATTGAAGCATGGGTGTTTGATGCAGGTTTTTTCTTAGAATTTGAACTAAGGTCTACTCTCAAGAGATATGGTAATTCTATCCGTTGTATCAAAGATTAAATAATTCATAATGATTGTGTTAATATATCTAAAATACTATCTGTTCACATTGTCGTTAATTAACAGTGGTAGTACATTTTATTCAAAACTCTTCCATAAATAATCCACCTCTTCAAATTAAAAATTTGATGTATTTTAGAAAGAAGAAAATCTTTCGCTAAGCAAATTTATAAAACAAAGCTTTTAAAGATTTCAACAAATAATTCTCGTTACGGTTCAGAATAACTTTATTTAAAACTAATCTCAACCACTTCATTCCCCCCAAACCTATTCTTTTCAGGATAGCAAAAACCATTTTCACATTTAAATTGTGCTTGTACCATATGCATAAAATCATTTTGCCCTAGAAATTTGCCGTCTTTTGTGGCCTTAAAAATCTGTATGGTGCTTAAATTTGGGTTTTTCTCAATAAGGCCACGAATATCATCAGGACTAAGATTTAATTCATTAATGCTGTCCAAAACCGCAACATCAAAATCCTTTAATTGCTTGTTGAGCGATGCCGAAGCACCATCCGAAATAAAAATATTTTTATGGTAGGCATTTAACCTTTTAAACTTATCCTGAGCAGTCTGGCTTATCCCTTCTTCTTTGGCCACAAATAGAACTTTCATATTATGCTGTTCGGCTAAATAGTGGGCTAACTGAATGGTCAAAGTAGATTTACCGGAACCACCCGTACCGTAAAACATTAAGTGGAACGGTACGGATGGAAACCCAATAAGTTTTTGCCATTGCCCGGTAAAAGGTAAAGTTTTAAAACTCATTTGTACCAGTTTTGTTGTGGGTACAATACCTAAGCCTGATAGGTTCCCTACCTTATGGCTTTTTTTTTTAATACCACTAAGGTTTTTCTTAGTAAGCTTGCTTGTTTTTCTTTTACTAACAATAACCTTTGCACTTGCTTGTTTTAACAGGCTTACAAACATTTTTGGCACTTTCAAAACAAAGCTTTTCTTTCCCAAATTCTTGTTTACCTGTTCAATAATGGTGTCCTGCATTCGCCTGATAAGGGAAATATAAGGAGTTGCTGTACGTTTTTTATTGGCTTTAAACTTGGTCTGGATTTCTTTCAATAAGCTGCGTAAAACAGTTTGAGAATTTTCCCTGTTTGCCATCCTGATAAATTTCCTGATTACCAGTAACCAGTCCGGGCTTTCTTCAACTTTTGTCCTCTTTTTTGTGGTACTGACCTTTTTAACCGTTTTTCTTTTTGGTTTACTTACAGCTTTAGGCTTGCGAACTGGTTTCGGCTTACTAACAGTTTTTGGTTTACTTTTAACTTTAGGCTTACTAATCGTTTTTGATTTGGTAACAGGCTTTGGTTTGCTGACTGTTTTTGGCTTACTAACTGGTTTCGATTTTTTGCTTAAAGTCTCATTCAGTTTGGCAACAAAAGTGTTTATGTATTCATCAATAGTTGAATCCTGACCGTACAAATCTATGTTTTCCTTTATGAAATCAAATTCATTCTTTTTTAAAACACCCGGTAAAAGTGATTGGTCAATTTTAGGGTATAATGCAATAATGTTTTTTCGTGTAATCATGGTTCTTATTTATTTAATTTTAATAATTTTAATTTCGCTGATGCCTTTACTTTAGCTACTCTTAGTCTTTTTTCGTTGTTCGCCCCAGGAATCTTTTTATCCCTGTTTTTTACATAGTTGTTTACTATGCTTTTAAGCTCTTCAATATTCTTTTCAGTATTCACTTTTTGCCATGCTTTGGCTGTTGGTGCATACCTGAATTTATGGTCTTTCAGTATTTTTAAAATCCCTTTGTCCGGCATTGTCTTGAAGAACAATTTTACTCTTTCATCAACAAAATGGTTAATCAGTTTCATGCGGTCATCTTCAAACAAAATTTTACTGTCTTTTTCCAGTTCTTCTGTTTCTTCATTTGCCCGGTCTTGCATGGTATCAGGTATTAATTTTTCCAAATCAATATCCTTTAAAAGATATTCGGCAGCATCACAGGCAAAGGAATAAGCTTCTATTAAAACATCGTCAATATTTTTGTCCCCTTTTTTTGCCTTACTAAGCCAACCTTTCAAATAAGTAAGTGAATTTTGCCTGTTGTACTCTAAACCTAATTCAGTACATGCAATCATAGCCCCCATTTCGGCTACTAACTCCTCATTAGCATAAGCCAGTTTCTTTTTACTTTTTTTATCACGGCAGCCCATTCTGTTTGCTGATTTTGTGGAATGGGTAATTTCATGGAACAAGGTTGAGTAATATTCAGCAATACCTTTAAAAGAATTGATTTGTACCAAATGGATTTCATCCGTTGTAAACAATGGTGGGTTTGAAACATAATAACAACTGTCGGTCTGGTCGTATATTAGTTCCGGTATCCTCTTTAACCTTTTTAGTTCTTTAATGAAATTTTCAACATACTGGTTTAATTCCAGTTTTTTAAAAGCAGTTGCTTTGTATTGAGGTTTTTTGATACCCGTAACAAAATCAACATTTATAACGCTGTGAAATTTCGGCTGCATCCAGTCCGGTTTCCTCCTTTCCCCTTTATCCGGCTTGTTGTCTTTTTTAAACCGGGGGACATAACTAACAATAGATGTTATTTTGTCTTCATCGGTAATAACGCCCTCTTGTTCCCTTACCTTTGACAATGTTATGAAATAGGGGCTTTTACCGGAATGGTTTTCTAACATCAATAAGTTTCTCAGGTTTTTATAGAAACGCCCGTTTACATTTCGGAAAGAATTAATTACCTGTCCATTACTATCAAATAATAATGCAGGTTTCCAAGGTTTTTCCCATTTGGTAAACAGGAAGTCTTTAATATCATTTAACAGGTCAATCCTGAATTTCTCCTTATCTTCCCTCCATCCAGATAAATCCTTATCTTTTAACAGGTATTGCCTTATAAATTCACCGTAACCAAATATGTTTATTCTTTTGTGGTTTTGGTCGCCTTTTTCTATTCACAATGCTGTTTTTTTTTGTTTAAATCCTCACGTTCCAGTTCTAAATCTTCATTAATGGGAAAAAGGGAATTTTATTAAAACAGGTCAGAATGAGTGCCTGTATTCATAAAAAGCAATGACAGGGTTTCTTCGTTTTGATCCCAAATTAGCAACCAATCAGGCTTTAAATGACATTCCCATAATCCTGCGTATTTTCCTTTTAATATATGAGATTTGTATTTAGCCGGAAGTTTGCCTTTCTTTTGGAGTATGTCTACTGCATTTTCTAGCAAAGCAATGTCATACCCTCTTTTTTTGCAAAGTTTTACATCTTTTTTAAAACGGTTAGTAAACTCAATGGAATACATTACTTAAGGCATTTTTCAATGAGGTCTTTAGCGTTCTTTGCCTTATATGTTTTACCATTACGGACATCAGCAAGAGATTCGTCAATAGCAGCAATTTTCGATATTGAAACTACGTTTTTAAGCGAGCGCAAAAAAGCCACAAGGTTTTTCCCGGTCGCTGTTCTTTCGTTTATTGTTATAGTATATGTAGCCATATAATAAAATTCACAATTAATTTTATACTGCAAAGTTACAAAAATTAGCGAAAAGGATTACCCAAATACTCAAAAATAATATTTGCTAAACGTGGGTGAATAACTCTTTGTCTCTTTAAATACCCGTTTTGGCTTAATAGCTTAAACAATTTCCCCTTATTTAGGAATTTTGCTAAAGATTTACCGGAGATTTCGTACAATTTTGCTAATTCTTTCTTCGTGTAACTGGTTTTTATCATTTATTACGGAAATTGTTCCGGGTTTCCAAGAAACTGGTAGATGATTAAGACTTGTTTCGGTGTAAAAATACGCTGATATAAGTTATAATCAGTTTTTTTTAGTTCATCAAGCAAACCGGGAGTAGTATTAACTTTTTTTCTGAAAAAATCAATAGTCCAACCGTATTTCCGGGCTAATTCTGTTTTATTAATTGAATAAAACATAAATGTTGTTATGGTTAATAATCTTGACAGGTTTTGCTTTTGGGTTTATTCGCCCCTCTAACATCCTTGGTTCTGAACAGATAACTTGTATATCCTTATTTTCTTTTTTTCTGCGCTTTAAATGTATCCTTGATTTTGGCATAGTAAAACAGGTTTAAAAAAAGGGTGAAGAAACACCTCACCCCCTCTTAATACAAACAATTCAAATAATAATCTAAATATGAAAAAAAGAACTACTCTGTTACGGCTTCCATTTTTGCAGCTTCTATCGGGGCAACTGGTTGTTCAGGAACCATCTTCCCAATTAATACAACTAACTCCCCATTATGGGATACAAGATTGCTTACAGGGCTATACCCTTCTTTTAGGACTTTAAATAATTCATCCTCGAAATTTTTTGCGGTTTTGGCAGATACCAGTACTTTTAATTTTGATTGTTCTTCCATTTAAAAATGAGTTTTGATTCCAAATAAAAAAGCATCCACAATTAATGCGAATGCTTTTTTTAACCTGAAATACTGATTAGACATTGATTAATTATTAATTATAGACCAAACGTATATAATTAATAATTAGCGGTGTTCCTAACGTATCCAATGTTGTCTATTTATGACTAATTTGTCCTGATTTTATCCAAAGATGCTTCTTATAGCCCTTACTTGTTTTGGTGTCCAAAGGTTACCAACACGTTTTCCTATTTCTTCTTCATGCTTTTTTGTCCATCTTAAAAAGGTTTTTGAATGTACATGATAAATATTTGCAAGTTCATTCGTTGTCATTGTTGCCGGAAGTTCTGTAATCATTGATTTTGTATTGCGTATTTTCAGGTAGGACAAATATAAAAACTGTTTTGAGGTGTGCAAAATTTTGACTGTAGGATATGTGCCTACAAGTCGTTGATTAAATTAACGTCTATTGCATGATGCGTGGCTTGTGTTGCGCCTGCGGCAAGCTATGCATTATGCATATTGTGTGTGCCCTGCATGAGCAGCAGTGCACACCTATTAAAGGTCTGGATAAATTCCAAAAATGCAAATTTATTTTGCCAAAGACTAATAATAGGTGAT
>JBDLJL010000093.1:0-21563 GCA_039714415.1 Bacteroidota bacterium | reverse complement strand
TCCTGGGCTTCACTATAGTTCAATGCCATTGGTTTTTCAACATAAACAGGTTTACCTGCTTTTAATGATTTTATTGTGTATTCTTTGTGTTTGTATGGAGGTGTGGCTACATAAATTGCATTTACTTCTGGATCATTAATCAGATCATCAGCATTTGTATACCATTTTGGTACATTATGCCTTTGGGCAAAATCTTTTACTTTTAGTTTGTCCCTGCGCATTACAGCAACCAATGATGAGTTTTTAACTTTATAAAAAGCCGGTCCGCTCTTTATTTCGCAAACATTACCAGCACCGATTATTCCCCATTTTATCATGATAAATGTTTTTTAAAGAATTAGCGGCAGAGCCATGTGCTGCCATAGTTTTGACGTAGCCGCAGCCGCAAAATATTTTTGTAAATACCGATGAAAATAAATATTGCGGTGCCCTGCACCTTAATTAAACCTTCAATTATTGTTGCTGCAAATATTTCGGTGCCCTGCACCTTTGTTTGTATTAATTTATTTACAACTTCCACTCATTAGCTTTATAAGCACCACGGGCGTGCAATATCCATTTGCTTTCGTCTAATGGGTTTACCCCTTTATATTCTCTTATTTTTCCTAATTCGTCAGAACATTTTCGATAACCTTCAAAACGGTAGTTGATTTTTCCTTTTCCGCCGGTCAAGGAACTTAACTTTATGGCATAATCAAGTGATGTTGAAACAGGTACAATTCCCTCAAGTGTAAACTTATCATCTTCAAATTCAGGGTTTGCAAACTCAGCCCGCATATTGGTTAAATCACTGGAAACTTTTCCCATGTGTATATCCTGTGCTGAAATTGAGAAGCGTAACATGGGTTCAAGCAATGATGTGCCGGTTTTCTCAAGCCCGTTCATTATTCCCATAGGTGTGGCAATAATAAAATCACCCGGGTTTGAATGCATTACATGGTCTTCGCCTTCAATAAGGGTAATTTTAATATCTGTTACCTCCCAGCCTTTTATTCCTTGCTCTAATGCCTTGGGAATAGTTTTTTCCACTTCATTCTGATATTTTTGTTGAATATCATCAACACGAACTTTTGATTCATAAACTACACCTGAGCCTCTTTCACCCGGTTCAATTTTGAATTTCATAATGGCCCAACATGGTTTTGGCATCCAATAACGGATATAACCTTCGCCAGGTTTTGATGGGGTTTCTTTGTACACAACCGTAGGCTCTGTAAATTCGGTTTCAATTTCGAACCGGTTTTGTAAAATGGTTTGAAGTATTTCCATTTGAATGGAACCCATAATTTTCAGGTGCAGTTCCTTTTCAGCTTTCAACCAGATAAAATCAAGCATTGGGTCTTCACTGGCCAATTCTTGTAAAGCGGCAGCCAGTTTTGCATAATCTGCTTCATTTTTAGCTTTTGCCTGTACCGTTAACAGGGGGACATTTAAACTGGTACTTTCCAGCACATTGTCAGGTTTACCTAAAATATCACCAACCCGGATTTGTGACATGCCGCTAATAATACCAATATCACCGGCAAATAATTCACCAATGTCTTCTTTTTTATTGGTGTAAACTTTTTGGATACGGGCAATTTTTTCTTCAATATCCAAACTATGATTATAAACGGAATCCCGATTTTTTATTTGGCCCATAAAAATCCGTACATGTGCAAGTCTTCCCAATTTTTTATCATGTTCTAATTTGAAAACCAGCCCGGAAAGCTCAGGTTCAATATCTGCTATTGCGCAAGGAATATATTCAAGTATAGCATCTAATAATTCATGTATACCAATACCCGATTTTGCCACACCTAGCATAACAGGAACTAAACCAGCTTTTTGACTAAGTTTCTTAATAATTTCTATCACTTGCTTTCCGGTAATTTCAATCCCGTTAAGATAATCATCAAGTAATTGGTCATCTGATTCAGCAAGCAATTCAATATACTTTTCCTGTAGGCTTATTAATTCATTGTTTACATCTTTATCTTTCCATAAATCTGTAATATCAATATTCGTTTCCAGTTCATTTTCAGTACATTGAATAGGAATGGCGTTAACTTTAAGTTCTTTCCTGATTTCATTAATAATCATTGAAACATCAGCACCCGGGCGGTCAATTTTATTGATGAAAATGATTGTTGGTATTTTAAGTTCGTGTAAAGCATTCCATAAAGTATAGGTGTGTGCCTGAACCCCTTCAATAGCAGAAATAACCAGTATTGCACCATCTAAAACACGTAAAACCCGCTCAACTTCAGCCGAAAAATCGACGTGGCCGGGAGTATCAATAAGGTTGATGACTGAGTTTTTCCAATGAAAAGAAACAGGAGCAGAACGCACAGAAATTCCCCTTGCTTTTTCTACTTCCAAAAAATCAGTAATGGTAGAGCCTTTATCCACGTTACCCAAAGCACTTGTTGCCGATGATAGGTGAAGAAATTGCTCGGTTACGGTTGTTTTTCCGGCATCAACATGGGCCAGGATTCCTATGTTTCGGATATCTTCCTTCATTTTTTAAATCACTAAGAGCACAAAGAAACACTAAGTGATGATATTTTGTATAATTATTAGCATATAATTACCAGTTACTAATTACCAAATCCTTAAAGGTAAAAGTGGAATAATCAATCAGCACTGTTCCACCTTCTTTATTGCAAAGTACAGCGAACAAGTGTTTTATACCTTGAACCTGGCAACCAATTTATTTAATTCATTGGCTTGCGAGCTAAGTTTTTCAGCAATACTGGAAATGGTTTCTGATGAAGAAGCATTTTGCTGGGTGATTAAATTAAGTTCATTCATTGCATTATTTACCTGATTGGCACCGGAATTTTGTTCCTGGCTGGCAAGACTGATCTCACCAACTAAACCTGCTGTTTTATTGATTTCAGGAAACAATTCATCAGCCAAATTGGTTGTTTTTTCTGTTTCCTGAACTGATGATTCGGTTAATTGAAGAATTTCATCGGCGGCTTTTTTACTGCGTTCAGCTAGTTTTTTCACTTCGGCTGCAACAACCGAAAAACCTTTGCCGTGTTCACCTGCAGCAGCAGCCTCAATAGCTGCATTTATTGCCAATATATTTGTTTGAAAAGCAATGTCATTAATAATATTAATTTTTTCGGAAATTATTTTTATCGAGTTTAAACTCTTTGTCCCTGAATTTTTCATATCATTCATTCCTTCAGCAGCTTTTGCTGAAATCTTTTCAGTTTCCAATGCATTATTAGTATTTTGTTGTATGCTGGCAGAAATTTCTTCCATTAAAGATGCAACCTCTTCAGTTGAGGATGCTTGTTCTGTTGCCCCATGGGATACCTGTCCAGCACTTGTACTTGCCTGTTTACTTACTTCAAGGACATGATTTGCGGTTACACGTATTTCACCAATAATATTAGAAACATTTTGAATAAACTGATTAAATAAAAATGATATTTCACCTATTTCATCGCGTCCTGATAGTTCAAGTTTTTTAGTTAAATCGCCTTCACCTTTGGCAATGTCATTTAAACCATCTTTCAGGTTTTTGATTGAATCCAAAATTTGATTTTTAAAAAGGGCAAGGTTTAAAAATGTTAGCGACAATACCGCAATTCCGGTCACGATAAATTTACCAATAATAATTTCACTCAAATTACCACCTTCATTATTATGAATAATTCCCAAAGCAGCACTTGTGAATATAAAAGATATTCCAATAACACTAAGCAGAAAAATAATCGTCATTTTATTAGAAATACTCAAAGGCTTATATTGGTCAGAAAATGGAAGTTCAACTGTAAATTTTTCCAGGTTTTTATTCATCATAATAAAAAACGGAATGGCAAAAATGAATACAATTGGAACCCCCAAAGAAATAGCAAGTAAAAACTCTGTTTTGTCTATAAAATCAAGCGATGCCAAAGCAGGAAAATTACCAATAGTTGTATAAACAGGCAAAATAATGATAAAGAACCATGGAATAAAGGCTGCACTCTTCTGCGCTTTGATCAAATATTCATTGGTTGGGTTTTCAAAGTATTTTTTAATATTATTTACATTATTTTTAACTACAAAATAAATAAATGTAGCCATAATCATTACATAAACCGGAATATGAGGCCGTAACATTATTGTCATCATTTCTTCCGAATTCCAGAAGTTGAAGTACCAGGCTGAAAGCAACCATGTTACCGGTGGTACAAGAAAAGAACTTACAAACCAATTCGTTATAGTCGATTCTTTCATAATAGTATCATTTTTTTATAATTGCAAAATAAGTTCATAAAAATGTAATTTGCAAATACTTAGCTTATGTTTTATTGTAAAATGTTTTTTAGCAGTTTGATATAAAATATATTTTAATTTGCATGTAACAAAATTTAAATAGACTCGTCATATTTATAATGAATGCAAAAAGTTTCGAAAAAGAAGTTTACGTAATAAAAGATAAGCTTTATCGGTAATTTTACTATTGAAGATGCCAAGAAAATGGCAAAATCGGTTAAAACAGATGGTTTGGGTGAAATCCGATTGTAATTAAAGAGATATTTTGAACCGCAAAGACACTAAGGCGCAAAGTTAATGAGTTAATTTTTGAGCCTTAGTGTCCCCTTGCGGTAAAATTTATAAGCCTTCAAAAAAGTTACTAATAATAGACTTTGTATCTTCTAAGTTTTTATATTTTTCTGTTTGGATGTCATCACAACCGGCAATCATGGCCGAGAGCCTTTTTCCCTCTTTTTCTTTATGAAGACATAATACATTTTTGTTATTTTCTACTGAACGGCCAATTTCATATCCAACTCCAAAACTCGGTGTGGAAACTTCTGCAACAAGAACATCTGCCTGCATCAGCCAATCTAAATCCCTGTCATGGATTTGTTGGTCTGAAATTCCAGTTTCACCCCCTGCTAATAGTGACTCATCACCAACAAATTCGGTTAAAACCTGCCCAAAATTTTTTAAATATTCTATTAGTTCTTTATAAAACCCCACATCGGCACGACCGCCGCTAATTGAACCTGCAAAATAAATTTTCATATAATAGCCATTATGTTTCAAACAAACATAATGGCTATTTTAAAACTTAGCAAGGATTTTAGAATTTTTTAATCATTTTCAGGTTTTAATCCTGGGGTAATATAATTGATAAGTGTGGTATGGAACTTGCTGTAAAGTTTTAGGTTGGTGAAAAGGCGGTGATCAGCGCTTTGTCCGGAAAATGGGTAGACATTCATTTTTAAAAAATAGTGATTATTATTAATTGTGAAAAGTGCAAATAGTTAACCTGGGTTAAAAACTCTTGAACAAAATGTTATGCTCATCAAATATATTGTTACTTTAGCGTAATAAGACTGGCAACTTAAACCATATATTTGACAGGTAATGAATATTGTCATAATTCCGTTTTCAAAGTGGGCTAAAACATTACTAAATCAAATACTTTAAATTTCAATAAAGTAATTGGGGCGAGTTGATCAAAACTAACTTCTAGGATTTCAAAGAGATATTGTCATGTGTCAAGTTTAATTTGTTACTATTGATTGATTTGTATTGTATGTAAAAATTATAAAGATGAAATTATTCTATCGGGATTATAGTTTAAAAGGGAAAATACTGGTTATTGTTTTACCTTTAACAGCATTGGTTTTTATACTTGTTACCTTGTTTTTTAGCTCAAAGGTAAAAGCCTATGTTACAGAAGAATCAAAAGAAATTGTTAACAGCGAAACTCAACGTTATGCCTTGTTAACAAAAAAGATCTTTGATGAGGCATTTAGTATTGCCCATACATATACCGGGGCTTTTATGGAAAATTTGGTATTACCCGATGAAATAAGAGATTCAATAAATAAGAAAATTTTATTAAGAACATTGGGTAAAAATGAAGATTACTTGGCGGTTGGGCTTCATTATCAGTTAAAAGCTATAGATCCAAGCTACAATAAAAAAAATGGCAGACAAAGAAATGTTGCCTATAAAATAAATAATAAACTGTTTTATTCCCAAAACATTGCAGATACCACTGACAACGAACTTTCAGGATTATACTATGAAGCAAAAAGAATTGCTAAACCCATGTTAAGCAATCCATATTACGATACACATACACCGGAGCTGGAAGGCATATTAATGGTTACCGTCATAACATCATTGGTAAAGGATGGTGAATATTTAGGTCAGACAGGTATAGATTTAGCTTTGGAGAAAATACAGCAAATGATCCTGACTATTAACCCTTTTGAATCGTCAGTGGCTTATTTGGTTGCCTCAAATAATAAAATTGTTGCACATTCAGATAAAAGTTTGTTTAACAAAGATTTATTTGATATAAATAAAACATATGAAAGTGAATTTAAAATAGCCTTTGAAAAAATTAAAAACAATGGGAATTACAATTTTGAACTAAATAAAAAGGGTAAAGATATTTACGTTTCTATTTTGCCAATTACTGTAGGTGAAGATGGAAGACAATGGGTTTTGATTACGGAAACACCAATTAAAATGTTGACTAAAAAATCTGATCGTCTTTTTTATATTACCATTATTGCCGGTATTGTTGGGTTAATATTTCTTTCTATTGTTATTTATTTTCTTATCAATGGGGTTTCTAAAAAATTATTACTTGCCATTGATTTTTCAAAAAAAATCAGCAATGGAGACTTAAGTTCACGAATTAGTATTGATGATAAAGATGAAATTGGTCAATTAGCCGGTTCAATGAATCATATGGCAGATAAACTCAAAGAATTTGTAGGAAGAATTAATTCAAGTTCGAGAAATATTAATTCAGCTAGTTCGTTTATCTCAAAATATTCTTCTGAATTATCACAAGGAGCATCAGGACAGGCGGCTTCTGCTGAAGAAGTTATGGCCTCGATTGAAGAAATGGGCTCAAATATTCACAGCAATACAGAAAATGCGAAGCAAACGGAAAAAATTTCAGACCAAACGCTTATTGGGGTAAAAAATGGAAGTAATTCTGCAAAGCAAACCTTAAAATCAATTGCTGAAATTGCTGAAAAAATCTCTATAATTAATGACATTGCTTTCCAAACAAACATTTTGTCTTTAAATGCAGCGGTTGAAGCAGCAAGGGCAGGTCAGCACGGTAAAGGTTTCGGAGTGGTGGCCACTGAAGTTAAAAAACTTGCTGAAAGGTCACAGGAAGCAGCAACATCCATAAACGAACTTTCTGCCCGGGGTGTAGATATTTCAATTCGGGCTAAAAAAGAATTATCAACCTTAGTCCCGGAAGTTGAAAAAACGGCAACATTGATTAGTGAAATTACCAATGCAAGTAGTGAGCAAAGTAATGGGATTGACCAAATTCAGAGTGCGGTTCAGACGCTAACAGATATAGCCCAAAAAAATGCATCATTTTCCGTTGAGATGGACGAAAAAGCTAAAAACCTTTCAAAAGAAGCCGGCCATTTAAAAGGAATCATTGATTATTTTAAAGTGTAATTAATATTGGTTTAATCCCGAATTATTATGTTTAGCATCAAGTTTCTTTAATTATCATTTATGCATAATTGAGACTAAAGAGTCTTAAAATTATATTAATAACTCACTTTTTCTAACAAAGAAGCCAAATCAACTGTTGACATGTTTTTTCGTAAAATAATTCCATTAGTATCCAATAGGAAATTTTGCGGAACAGCCCTTACCCCGTAGGTTTTAGCTGTTTCGGTATTCCAACCTTTGAGGTCTGATAAGTGTGTCCACTTACTTCCGTCTTTTTCAATTGCTTTTAGCCATGCTGATTTATCTTCATCAATTGATATAGCTACTATTTCAAAGTTTTTATCTTTAAATGAGTCATAAAGTTCTAAAAGCTCCCTGTTTGCTACACGGCACGGTGCACACCACGAAGCCCAAAAGTCAAGTAAAACATATTTTCCTTCAAATGAAGATAAACGAAGCATTTCACCATTTTGTGATGGTAATTCAAAATCGGGTGCTTTTTGCCCAATATCTGTTAATTTGATCTTTTCGTATAAGTCCAGTAAATAGATATAATATTCTGATTGTTTTACTTCATCGCTAAACCTATCTATTACCATTTGAATACTGTCAATAGGGGTTTGATAGACTTGAAAATGGTAATAGGCTACAAATGCAGAAAAACAATAATCGGGATGATTTAACATTATATCCCAATCTTCCTTTTTTTCAAACATGTAATAATTATACCAGGGACGGAACAAACTATCTTCTCTTGATCCGGTTACCTGCACACTATCCAAATTATCAATTTTTGCTTTAATTTTGATTTCACTGCTTTCAAGAAAAAAATGAATTTTGCCCTGATTTTCAGGTAGTATAATTGTGTAATTATAAGGTGTGGATATTTGACCTTCGAAAACAAAATGTTCGTTCAACATCATAACTGAATCAACATATTCAGTTTCATTATCAGCTAAATTCAAGCGGGCTAATTTTACCAGGCCATTATTAGCCCCTATAATTTCACAATTTATGTTATATCTTGGTTTAATATCTGTTTTACAAGCAGAAAGCATTACAATACTACTTACCAGAAAAAGAATAATACACGGTTTAATCATTTCTATATTTTTAGTTTACAATATTATCTAATTTTATCTTTCTATCTTTAAACTTTCTAATTTTATCTTAAATTTTAATGAGGATATTACATACATCAGATTGGCACCTTGGGAAAAAGCTTGATAATTTTAACCGTCATGAAGAGCAACAAGCTGTACTGGAAGAAATTATTGAAATTGTAGATAATGAACAGGTTGATGCGATAATTATCGCTGGTGATTTATACGATACGTACAATCCGCCTATTGAATCAGTTGAGCTTTTTTATAAAACACTTAAACGGTTAAGCAAAAATGGGAAGCGCCCTGTTATTGCCATTGCCGGTAACCACGATTCCCCAGATCGTATTGAAGCACCGGATCCTTTGGCTAGAGAGTCGGGCATTATCCTGGTTGGTTATCCCAACACAAAAATCCGAAAATTTAAAAATGAGGCCGGCCTTGAAGTGCTAAATAGTGATGATGGTTTTCTTGAATTACAAATTCCGGGAACGCAAGTTCCGTTAAGGATTATTTTAAACCCATATGCTAACCAGTTCAGGATGAAGACATTTTTAGGTGTTGAGGATGAAGAGGAAGAGCTGAGAAATATTTTGCAGGATAGTTGGACAAGGCTATCAAATCAATATTGTGATTCCAAAGGAGTAAACATTCTTATTTCACACATGTTTTTTGTAAAGGAAGGTGCGGTAATTCCTGATGAACCTGATGATGAAAAACCAATACTACATGTAGGGGGTGTTCAGACTGTTTATCCCAAAAATATCCCTGATAATATTCAATACGTAGCTTTGGGTCATTTGCATAGAAAACAGACGGTTAGTAATCAACCATGTCCTGTTATTTATTCGGGTAGTCCTATTTCATACAGCTTTAGCGAAGCCAATCAAACAAAATATGTGTGTATTGTTGATATTGAGCCAGGTACGGTAGCAAAAGTAAAAGACATTGTTTTAACAAAAGGCCGAAAACTTGAAAGGAAGAAGTTTGATAATATTGACGAGGCTGTTCTTTGGTTGGAAAATAACCAGGAAAGCCTGGTTGAACTAACTATGGTCAGTGATGATTTTTTAACGGCAGGGGAGCGAAAACGCCTGAAAAATGCACATGAACATATTATAACCATTATTCCTGAAGTAAAATCAGCTATGGGTAAGCAGGAAAAAAGTAATCAGGTTGATATTAGTAAAAATATGGATGAACTATTTGTTGACTATTTTAAACATAAACAGGGGCAAAGCCCTAATGAGGAGTTGTTGGATTTATTTAAGGAAGTTATTTCAAAATAAGATTGAACCACTAAGTACACTAAGAGATATAAAGTTGAGATGTTAATTAGTATAAACTCTGACCTTTGCGTTTTGCCATAATAAATTATTTTAAATGGTGTATTTCTTAGACATATCAGGTAGATTAATACATTTTTCTAAGTGTTTCTATGTGTTCTTAGTGGTTAATAAAAAAATAAAATGATACCAATTTCATTAACATTAAAAGGAATTTATTCCTATCAGGACAAAGAACAAACGATAAACTTCAATCATTTAACTGATGCTGGTATATTTGGCATATTTGGTTCGGTAGGTAGTGGAAAATCAACCATACTTGAAGCAATTTCTTATGCACTATATGGCGAAACTGAACGCCTGAACAAACGTGAAAACAGGGGATACAACATGATGAATCTGAAATCCGGCAATTTGTTGATTGATTTTGTGTTTAAGGGGGGTGATCAGAATAATGAATATCGTTTTATTGTAAAAGGGCGAAGAAATTCAAAAAACTTTACCGATGTAAAGGCTTTTAACCGGGAAGCATTCCGTAAAGATAAAAAGGACTGGGTTCCAATATCTGCTGATTCACCCGAAGAAATTATCGGTTTAAACTATCTGAATTTCAGGCGTACAGTTATTATCCCGCAAGGGAAATTTCAGGAGTTTTTGCAACTGGGTGATGCAGACCGTACTAAAATGATGAAAGAACTTTTTCATCTGGAACGTTTTGATTTGTCATTTAAAGTGCGGGCCATGGAATTGAAAAATGATGAAAAAAAATCTTTTCTTGAAGGTGAGCTCAATCAGTTATCAGAAGTTTCTTTGGGAAAAATAGATGAAACGAATATGCAAATTCAAAAGCTTGAAACAGCATTTAAAAAAAACAAAGCAGAACTTGAGCAATTACAAAAGCAGGGCGAATCTTTAGAAAAAATGCAAAGTTTATTTGAGCAAATTGAAACGGTAAACAAACAATTTGAAGATTATAATTCAAAAAAAGAACACTTTGACTTGCTTGATAATGAGGTAAAAGAGTATAACTACTGTACAAATCACTTTAAACTTTTGATCGGAAACAAAAAAGATGTAAATATTAAGAATAATGAATTAAAACAAGAGCTCAAAGACCTGAAGCTTAGCTATGTGGATTTGAAAAAGCAAATTAATGAAGATGAAGAAAAACTTAAGCAACTGAAACCCAAATTTGATGATCGGGAAAAGCTAATAACACAAGCTGGAGAATTAGAAAAACTATTGCAAGTAAAAGAAATTGAAATTAACTGCAAAAACCTATATGAAAGAATAGAAAAAGGTGAAGAAACATTAAAAAACACGACATTAAAAATAGAGTCTTATTTAAAAAGCAAACTTGAATTTCAAAACACCATTAAGGAAATTCGAAATAGAATTCCTGACCTGAATGTTTTATCAGAAATAAAACAGTGGTACACAAACTATCATCATTTGGTTAATGAGCTGAAATCAATAAACCAGGAAAAAGAAGAAAATGAGAAGGCGACTGAAATGTATAAGGAGGAGTTGTATTCGCTGACAAATAATAAATTCCCTGAATTGGAAAGCGTAGATATTGAGCATGTTAATAATAAAATTAAGCAGTCAGGTATTGAGATTGAACAAAAACTTGAGATTGTAGATGAAGAGTTGAAACATTATCAAATAAGAGAGAGTTTAACAGAATATGCCCAAAACTTACAGGATGGAGAAGCTTGTCCGGTTTGTGGCTCAAGTTCACATCCTGATAAACTGGAAGGAAAGGATATTTCAGGTAAAATGGTGGCATTAAATAATCAAAAAGCAGCATTGAAAAATGAATTAGAAGACTTAAAAAATTATATAGAAAAATCCAATGAGCTTATGGTTAAAATTGGATCATTAGAAGAGATATCTGTAAAACTTGAACAAAAAAAATCAGAGAATCACAAAAAAACGAAAACCCATTTAACGACATATCCCGAAAAGGAAAAAATGGAAGAACCCGAAGTTGATTCTCGGTTTGAATTGGCTAAAAAGTTACAAATTGAGTTGAATACAACTGAAAATAAACTTGCTGAAATTGAAGAAATATATGCAAAAGAATTAATCAATAAAGAAAAATATGCAAGCGCATTAAACCGGTTTAAGAATGAATTGGCATCAGCAAATACTCAAAAAATCACACTGAGTGAACAAATAGGGAATATAGATAAAGAAAAGTGGTTAGTTTTAACCGATTCTGACATCAATAATGAAATACACAATTTAAAACAGCAATATAATCAAATCACAGAAGAGTTTGAAAATATAAGCAATCGATTAAATAATTCGCTTGCAAAACTAGGGAAATTCGAAGGGATTATTCAAACCAAAGAAACTAACTTAAAATCCGGGGTTCAGGAACTGGAAAAGATAAATGTTGAACTTAAAAGCAAGATTGAAAAAACTGATTTTCAGACCGAAAAGCAAATTGAGGATATTCTGAAAAAAAATCTGGATATTGAAACGATTACTCAGGAAATTGAGCAGTTCAAACAAAAGCTGTATAGCTTGAAAGAAGAATTATCAAAGCTCAAAGAGCAGGGCAGGGGTAAGGAATATGATGTAGAGGAACACCAGAAAATAAAGAATAAATTTGCTGAATTAAAGATGGTTGCTGAAAAACAGGGAAAAGAACTGGGGTCATTGGAAAAAGATAAAAAAATATTGGAAACGAAGCTTAAAACAAAACAAAATTTAGAATTCGAACAAAAAAAGCTGGAAACAAGGGCAGAAAATATTGCCAGCTTAAAATCCCTGTTTAAAGGCAGTGGCTTTGTAAATTATGTATCTTCTGTTTATTTGCAAAACCTGATTAATTCGGCTAATGAGCGTTTTTTTCGTTTAACAAACCAAAAACTGCAACTGGAATTAACCGAAGACAATAATTTTGAAATTCGGGACTTTCTAAACGAAGGGAAAACCCGAAATGTAAAAACCCTTTCCGGCGGACAAACTTTTCAGGCATCATTATCTTTGGCACTTGCTCTGGCGGACAATATACATTCTCTTACCCATTCCGGCCATAATTTTTTCTTTTTAGATGAAGGTTTTGGTTCGTTGGATAAAGAATCGTTAGGCGTAGTATTTTCAACTTTAAAAACCTTGCGCAAGGAAAAGCGTATTGTTGGTGTAATTTCGCATGTTGAAGATTTACAACAAGAACTGGAAACCTATCTGAAAATTGAAAACAATCCTGAAAATGGTAGTTTAATTTCAAAGAGTTGGGAGTAGAAAACATCTTTGGAAAACTTATTAAGAAATCGTAATTTGGCATAATGATATGTTTATATAACTAAATGTGATACAAACGCAATGGAAATATACAATTGTTGTTAATACAGGATAGAAATGACACTTGAAGATTTAGGATATAATATAGATTTGGGAAATTACCGAAAAGACCAAAACCTTGATTTTTTTGGAGTAGGACGAGTAATTTCCGAACATAAAGAAAGATACCTTGTAAAAACCATTGAAAATGAATTTGATGCAGAGATAATTGGAAACTTTCGGTTTTCGGCACATAATAGGTCTGATTTCCCAGCGGTTGGTGACTGGGTTGCAATTTCTGAATATGATGAAGGTAAAGTACTGATTCATTCCATTTTTCCAAGAAAGACAATTATTGAAAGACAAGCAGTCGGAAAACAAGGCGATAAACAAATTATAGCAACGAATATTGATTATGCCTTTATTGTACAGGCAGTTGACAGGGACTTTAATGTCAACCGAATAGAAAGATACCTGACAATTTGCAATACATCAAATGTAGAACCAATCATAATTCTCAATAAAATTGACCTGATAAACGATTTAGAATTAAAAGAGTTAACCGGAAAAGTTCAGGATAGGGTGAAACATGTGCCATTAGTTGCTATAAGTAATGAAACCCAAAAAGGATATGTAGCAATTAATAAATTAATTATGAAAGGGAAAACTTATTGTTTGTTGGGTTCATCCGGCGTAGGAAAATCAACTTTATTAAATAATTTATCAGGCAAATATCTGATGAAAACAAATACGATAAGTATAAGTACAAATAAAGGGCGACATGTTACAAGCCATAGGGAATTGATAGTGTTAGAAAATGGTGGGATCTTAATAGATAATCCGGGTATGAGAGAAGTTGGAATTGCGGATTCAACAAGTGGAATAGAAATGACTTTTGATGAAATTATCGAGCTATCCAAAAATTGTAAATTCAAAGATTGTACTCATACTAATGAGATTGGGTGTGCAGTACTTGAAGCAGTTAAAAGTGGAAAAATAGATAAAGCGTTCTATGAAAACTATCTAAAAATGGAAAGGGAAAAAGAACATTTTGAATCGACTGTTGCTGAAAGGCGCAAAAAAGGCAAAGATTTTGGGAAAATGGTAAAAAATTACAAAAATTATAAAAAGTTAAACAAGTACTAAGTGCTTGTTCAGTAATAAAGTTTACAATTATAAGGCAGTTATTTTGTTCTTTTTCAAATTAAAAAAAACTGCAAATAGCGAGCTATTTAAAGCGTTTTTTTAAACAGAAAAAGGACAAAAGAACAAGTTTGAATGTAAAGGTTATTTCTTAACGAGCACTAAGCACAATGTATATACAAAATAGGCTAAAATGTAATAATCAAGTATAATCCCATATTTTTTAAATCCTCCAAACGACAGACTTCTTAACTGTATTCCTCTGCTGTGGATGAATTTATTTCAAAATGTTTTAATACACGTAATACTCTTAATGTATTCCATCTGCTTGGTTTACCCGGTTTTTCCATTTCAAAATGAAGTTGTCCCGGATGTTTTGCTTGTACATTCCAGCTTGAATCTTTGTTTTGCTTTTTAAATAAAACCTCTATCGCAGGCTTCATTCTATTGTCCCATTGCGTTCCTGCGAGTTTGAAGTAATCTAATGCTTTCAATATATCATATCTCCACCTGCATGGATAAGATAGCTTGAGAAAAGCATTGTTTATGATTTTACCTGTTCGGTCAGAACGAAACAACTGATGTAAAAGAATGAACTCAATAGAAGATTTTTTCACATCATTCAATTCTTCTAACCTGTAATTATACCCATTTCGTTCGTATTCTGTAATTCCTTCCAGAACAGATAGTGTAGAATGAAGAGAACTGTGGACAGCACCGGACCTATTGAATCTACAGTTAAACCCACCGTCATCCATGTGTTGGGAAAGGATAAAATCTACAATTGATTCTAACTTCTCTTCATTCGTTTTAAAATATGAGGCGTAGTTCAGGAACATTCCATTCATACAAACATCACTTACCTGAACTGAACCAGCAGGATTTATCCCCCCATCCTTTCCTTTTTCATTATTTACGATTATCTCAAGGGATTCCCTGATAAGAGGATTGTCAGGTGCAATACATAAGTTTCTTAAGTCCAATAAAGTGTAGTGAGAAGAAGTCCATTTTGGCTGATAGAATTTCATTCCCCAATGCCCATCTGATTTTCGTTTGGACAAAAATTGAGCACCCCATCCCTCTTTTGCGATTCTGTCTTGTAAATCGTTTCGTTCGGTTAATATCAGATCCCGATATACTTGGTATTGTATGGATACATCACCTTTTAAAAGCCAATCTATTATTTTATCATTATTCATCAGTCCGATTTGTTTTATACCAATAAAATATTTCCTTTTTTATTTTCCTGTCATAGCTTATTAGGCTTTTATGGTTTCGCCTTTTATTCCTCCTCTTGTGGTTTGTTATTATCCTTATACGTTATTATAACGTTTCCTGATTTTTGTCCTTTTAACATACCTGAATGCTTCGGCAATTTCTTCCAATGCATATTTTCTATCAATAACTGCTTTAAACTTTCCTTCCTCACTTAGTTTTTTGATTAAAAGTACACTTTCACCACGGGTTAGTGGGAATATACAACATAACTTTTTTTTGCCAATTATTGGTGTAATAAGCTTCAAGAATAGATTCTGCGGGGCTTATTTAATGCAATAAATTGTCAATTAGCAAGTTGCCCTTATTATTTATACCTTCTTTATTATCAACCTATCGTAAAGTAGAATTAACATTGCTGAAGCAAGTGCTATTATTGCAAATGTTAACCACATTAAATCAGGACGTTGCATATCGCGGGCAAATGCTGCGTATAGTTGCCCTGAAAGAATTCCACCAAAGAGATTACCAAGTGCAACACACCAGTAGAAATATCCCATATATAGAGCAACTTTTCCCGGAGGGGCAATTTTGCCGGTATATTCTTTCGATTTTGGCGACGCCATCATTTCTCCAAATGAAAAGACCACAATTCCGGCAACAGTAATCCAACCAGCAGTTCCAAAAATTAGAATTGAAAGTGAAACGACCGTAATTATAGTTCCCCAAAAAATGGTAGTAAATGGCTTTAGCCTGGTTACAAGATATGAGATTGCAACCTGGAATATAATAATTGCACCGGCATTAAGGTTAATTATATATTCAGGATTTATTTGACCGGGTGTAACCATTTTGATAGAATCAAATAACTGACCTGGAATCCCAAAGAAATTAAGGAAAGATTTAATTGAAACTATTAAATCTGATGTATCAACAAAGTCTCGAATATATAGGGGTAGTGTGTAAAATATTTGGTTGAAAGAGGTCCAAAAACCGGACATTAAAAGTAGAAAGAGTCCAAATTTCCAATCACCAAGTTTCATTGGTGTAGTTATCCAGCTTGATTTATGATTTGTATTACTATTTCTTAAAATTAAATCATATATAAAATTCGCTACAATCCATCCAATTGATATGTAAATTATTTGAGCCCAGGTAATAGTATTATCAGAAGTAAATTTTGAACCCATTACAAGAATTACTAACAAGCCAAAAACAAAAAGGAAGAAGCGACCATTACCAAGTACTTCAACCATATCTGTCATAACTTTTTTAAAAGAGCGTGGATTTGCAGACACAGACTCAGAAGTAGGTTCTTTATAAAATAAAGTTACAAAAATAAGGTTGATTGCAACCCATCCGGCAGAAGCAATAAAAACATAGTCCCAACTAATTGCACGGACAATACCAGCTATAATAGGTCCAATAAAACCACCTATATTTACCATCATATAAAAAATTCCAAATCCCATAGAAGAACTACGCTCGTTTGTAGTTTTAGCTACTGTTCCAATAATAACAGGCTTAAACATTGCTGCTCCAATGGCAACCATCATAAATGCAAGAAAGAATGTTGGAAATGTTTTAAATACTCCAAGAAAGTAGTATGCCGGAATAAGAACAACGAAAGCAGCAAATAACATTTTCTTAAATCCATAACGATCAGCTAAAGCACCTGAAACAACGGGGAATAGGTATAAAAAGAAAGTTACAACGCCTTGCAGAACACCTCTATCTTCATCAGAAAAGCCCAAACCTCCCTCAGAAACTGCACCAGTTATATAAAGAGATGAAACTGCGAAGAAACCATACCATGCCATACGCTCAAAGATTTCCATGGTGTTGGCAATCCAAAATGTTTGCGGAAAATCCTTTAGTTTAATATTTGCTCCCATAAATTCTTAAAATAAATCAATGAATATTAATAAGTTTGTGTTTCAAGTTAGCACTAATTAGTTATGCTGCATTGGGCTAAAATTAGAAGGGAATAAATGTATTCTTATTTAGCTTTTTCTTTCTAACCAATTCTGCAACAACGCTTTTTTCAAGTTTTATCATTTCATCTTGAATCTTTGCTATTCCTCTGTCCTCATATTTCTGATTGTCTTTTAGCGTAGAATGTGAATAAGATAGTATGTTTTCAAATTTCAATTCTTGCTTTTCTAATAATTCTTGCTTATTTAATTTTGAAACAAGATTATTAAAAAATAATTTATCATTTGAAGACACAGCATTAGCATTGTTTGGCAAACAAATTACTAACGGGTTTAATAAACTAAATGCTTTAAAAGTATCTGGATTCTCTCTATAACAAACACCTACTCCGATTTGCCCTGCAATAACAGGATACAAACGTTTATCATATGCAATATCATCAACTTTGTATGTTCTTCTTGAACCATCAAGAAAGTACTTAAACAATAGATTTCCTTGAACTTTCTTTGCTAATGTTTTTATTGATTTTGATGTTTTTAGACTTTTGTCAGTTTCTCCACTTCTTTTAACTTTTATTCCTTGTTTATCATCATATTCAAGTTTTGGCACTTCAACATTCTCAAAACAATACTTATACGATTTGTAATTTTTACCGTTAGTTTCTTCCGCTATGTAGTTTAAAATACTTTTCATATTTCCAGTTATTCACAACGTTTGGCTAAATTTCTGAAAGGGATTTAAAAGTAAAACCCTTTACTATACGAAAGTAGCCAAATTTTTGATTTTACAATATATATTCCGTTTAAAAAGCAAAATTAAAGATTTTGCGGGGCTGAATTTACGCAACTGACTGTCAATAAGCACGTAGCCCTTTTTGAGTTTAGCTTTTGTTGTGCACTGGCATTGTTATGTTTTTACAAATTCTCTAAAATTATTTCTGTCAATCACAAATCCCTCAGCTTTATAGGTATCAATAAAATTCTGAGGAAATCTTGTTTTTTTATTATTCCATTTGAACTCAAACCCAGTAATTTTTCCATTATTCTCTTCTACAAAATCAATTTCCTGTTGTTGTTTTGTTCTCCAAAAATACATTTTAGCAAAAGTGTCTTTATACAGATTTTGTTTTCGTCTTTCTGACACCAAAAAATTCTCCCATAAAGCTCCTTTGTCAACTCTTAAATCCAGTTGGTTAAAATTACCAATAATCATATTTCGGATACCATTATCATAAAAATAAATTTTTCGATTCTGCTTTATTTCGTTACGAATGTTTCGACTAAAGCTATTGAGTCTAAAAACGATGTATCCCTTTTCTAAAATCTCAATGTATTTTTGAACCGTAATTTTATTAATCCCAATTAGTTGTGATATTTCATTATAGTTTACTTCGCTTCCCATTTGCAAAGCCAAAGCTTGAAGTAATTTTTCAAGGACTTCGGGCTTTCTAATGTCTGAAAATGCTAAAATATCGCTATACAAGTAACTATTTACAAGGTTTTTCAAAGTCTCCCGTTCTTTCCCTTGATTATTAATAACCTCGGGATATAGTCCATAGAGTAATCTGTTTTCTATTTGCTGTTCAGATTTAATAAATCCTATTTTATTTTCGTATTCTTCCCAAGAAATAGGAAATAATTCATATTCCCATTTTCTGCCTGTCAAAGGTTCATTCAATTCATTTCCTAAATCAAATGATGATGAGCCACTAACAAACAATTGAACTTGTTTGAATTGGTCAGTAATGATTTTTAAAGTCAAACCGATTCCTGATATTCTTTGAGCTTCGTCAAGGAAAATATATTTGTAATCGCCAATAATTGTCCGAATTTGCTCTGTTGTTGGGCTTTGCAAAAGATTTCTTGTTGCAGGGTCATCAGCATCAAGGAATAAAAAATCCTTGTCTTTAAGAATCTCGTTTAGTAAAGTTGTTTTTCCAACTTGTCGTGCACCTACAACAACGATAGCTTTCCCGCCGTTAATCTTTTCTTTTATTGTGTTTTCAATTGTTCTGTCAAACATTTTTTTATTTCAAAGATACAATTAAATATCATAATGACCAATAGTTATATTTTTGCGTCGTTTAATTATCGCAATATCGTTTCTTCTGCTTGAGCCCAACGCTTAGTATATGGTTTTGTAGCGGACTTCAAGGCAATAAAGTTCAAATTATGCAATGAGCCAAATTTGCCACCGCTAAAATAGTCAAATCGGCAGATTTGGCGGAGCCCAATAAGAGCTACACTGCTTAATTTTATTGCGATACCGCTATAAACTATATACTGTGTTAGGCAATTGGCCTTAATTTATTGATTCCAAGAATTGACTCGCTGTCATAAAAGGTAATTTAGAATTCTTGAAATCTTTAAGGTTTCGAGTGATAATAATATCTTGATTATTTTCAATTGCAGTAAAATGCTGAAGTCCATCTTCAAAGTCAGCAAAAGAGTCATCATTCAATGCCAATCCAACTATTTTGTCATCTAGTGGCAATATTTTAACTATTAGCCTTAGTTTTCTTAAAACTGATTTTGCTTCCTTAGAATTTGTCTGTCGTAAAAGCGTATAACTCGTATTTGCAATAGTCAATGAAGAAACACTAAGTTCTATAATTTTCTTGTCGGCTAAAGAAAAAAGACTTGCCGCTTCTTCAAAAAATGGGTCTCGTCGTGATAGTAAATCAATAACGATATTTGTGTCAATAAATATTTTTTTCATTTATACTTTTCAGTTAAATAGTCACCGTATTCTTTTTTGTAATCAAAATCAGCTGGTAAATCAATTATTCCACTCAAACTTTCTACAAGAGGTGTAATTGAAATCTTTCTTTCCTTATCCTTTTCTCTGGTTAAGCTGTCAAGATATGATTCTATCATTTTTGATAAACTAATTTTATGATTACGAGCATAGAGTTTTGCTCTTTCAATTACGTTATCATTTAACCTTAATGTCAATTTTGTGTCCATGCTAACAATATTTACGTACAAACATACAAAATATATACGTCAAAACAAAATTTGTAGTTATTTTTTTGTTTTATGCTTATTGCCAACGACGGGCTAAATGCTGAAAGGGAACAAAAGTACCGAATTTTCTTTAAGCATATAGCCAAATTTTTGATTTTGGTTTTATTTTCTTCTTTTTTAAAAAGCCAAATTGAAAATTTGGCGTTGTTTATTTCTTACGCAACCATTTCAAATTAAGCATGTTGCCCTTTTTGAATTTTGCTTTTGTTACCTGCTGGCGTATTTATTTCTTAACACAATTGTTATACCTTGTAATATCCCAATAATCCAATAAATAGGGAATTTTAAATAATTGTAAAGTAGCTCAAAACTATCCGTATACTTATACACAGAAGTGTATCTATTTATCTCAACTTTTATAGATATCAGTGGCAAAATGACACTAAAAACAAAGAATCCTATAAAACATCCAGGTTTTTCCTTAATTTTCTTTCTCCAGAAAAGCACATTTAGAGCAATTAAGAAGGTAAAAACTATATAGTCAAAATATCCAATAATCATTTGTTATTTGCTAGATTTTCTCCACTCTGATAATAATTGTCTTTTTCTTTCTTCCATCCTATCAAATTGAATTGAAGTAATATCTGCTATTTTATAGAAACAATCCCCTTCATCTTCCCCTAACTTTCCAATAGTCTTTATATTTAAAAACCCGTTATCAAATTCATTTATAAATCCTGAAATAAAGAAATCACTATTAATTTCTATTGTGACAAGTGCTTTAAACAAATCAAGTTGTTTAAATGTATCCAATTGCCAATCTTCAGATGCACATATTTTAATTTTAATATCTCTTTGCTTTTCAATTCTGTTGTGGTTTTCAACCAAGTATTGATATGATTTTGCATAATCATCATCGGTTTCTATTGATTCAATATTCTCAATTTTTTCGATGATTAATCCGTCTGGTTTTCCAAATTTCGTAAAATGCTGAATGATAACTAACTGTTCATTAAAATCATAAAT
Source organism: Bacteroidota bacterium (assembly GCA_039714415.1). Taxonomy (GTDB): domain Bacteria; phylum Bacteroidota; class Bacteroidia; order Bacteroidales; family NBLH01; genus NBLH01. The sequence continues at coordinate 155 of JBDLJL010000093.1, read as the reverse complement.
GTATCCACACCAAAAATCATCTCCTTCGCCGTATTTCCTAATTCCTAGTATTTTTTTATTATCCTTTGATTCCTTTAAAATCTTTTCAATTATTCCATTTTTCATAAAGGGTTTATTCTCCTTAATTGCAACTAACGACCCGGCTATGTTTAGTA
>JBDLJL010000092.1:0-21857 GCA_039714415.1 Bacteroidota bacterium | reverse complement strand
ATAAGGATGCTAAAAATAATTGTTAACATAAAGGAATAATTATTTTAAGCATACGATTCCATACGACCATAAAAAGTAATTAAAAAATATCGTATGAAAAAGAGATTAGTGTCGTTGATGATTGTGTCTGTTTTATTTATGACAATAAAACTATTTGCTCAAACACCTGAGGAGCTTTTTAATAACGCTTTCCCAAAATTAGGAAATGAGTTAAACTGCTCAGATAATAAAACAAGCCTTAATGCACAAGAGGTTGCTGATTTTAGAGATGTATTAAAGAAATTAACTGATGCGGATGATGATTTGATTGCCTTTAATGCTGGTGCGCTTACAGATGAAAATTTTAAGGTTTTTACAAATAAGAATTTGAAAAAAGCAGATACCGAAAAACTAAGTGCTTTAATTGCTAATAAAAGGAATAAAATAATTGCATACATGGGTACTAAAACTAAATACGGTGCTGATGATGTTGAGTGTAAAAAATATATTGCACTGTATGAACAGAATATGAAACAAAAAAACTATAAGGATGCCTATAATTACTGGGGTTTCTTGTTTCGTTTTTACCCTATGTCAAGAAAAAGTATTTATTCAAAAGCTTCGAAGTTATTTACCTACAAATATAATAAGGCAACAAAAGAAGACAAATCTGCATGGGTTGATACCCTAATGATGGTTTATGATCAAAGGATAAAGTATTTTGGTAATGATAAAAAATACCCAAAGGGTTTTATCCTCGGTAGAAAAGGAAAAGATTTGGTAAAATATAGAAAGAATGATGTTGAAGAAGCCTATGGATACTTAAAAGAATCAGTAAAATTACAGGGTGTAAAATCTGAAGATGCGGTGTTATTAATCTATATGCAGGCTACTGAAGGAATGTTTGTAAATAAAAAAGCTGAAGCTGATGTAGTAGTTGATAATTATTCATTAATAAGTGATTTGTTAGTGAAAAGGTTGGCAGTTGTTAAAAATAAAGAAAAAACACAAAAGGCCATTAATGGTGTTGATGATATTTTCTCACATAGTGACGCTGCAACTTGTAAGGGGATTATAGGTGCTTATGATAAAAAATATAAGGCGAATCCTGATGATGTTGAATTATTGGAAAAAATTGCAAAAATTTTAGATGATAAAGATTGTACTGATTCTCAATTATACTTTGATGTTATTGATAACTTAAATAAGAAAAATCCTTCAGCTTTTACCAGTTATGGTTTAGCCAACATGTCTTTAAAAAAGGAAAAATATGCTGATGCCGCCATGTATTTGAAAAAAGCTATTGAATTGGAGACTTCTGATAGTTTAAAAGCTAAATATTATTATAAGCAAGCTTTAGTATCAAATAAAATGGGTCAAAAGCAACAAGCACGTTCTTATGCTAATAAGGCTATTAGCTTAAGGAAAGATTATGGTGCACCCTATATTTTAATTGCCACAATGTATGCTTCAAGTGGTTGTAAGCAAATGACTAAACCCGAAGGTGAATTGTCACGTATTGCCTATTGGGTTGCTGTTGACAAATTAATTCAGGCTAAAAATGCCGATCCTTCAGTTGCAAAGGATGCAAACAAGTTAATTGGTATGTACAGCGGAAATTATCCTAATTCGGAAGATGCTTTTTTCTTTGGTGTAACAAAAGGAACTAGAGTTACCGTTGGATGCTGGATTAACGAAAGCACTACGGCCAGGTTTTAGAATGACTTGACTTAAATTTTAAGTATAAAGTTTCACAAGATACCTGTATTTTGAACCTTGAACCTTAAACCTTTGAAACTTAGAAAAAAAATAAAGAAGAGCATTGCGCTACTAAATATATTAGTAGTAACAATGCTCTCTTCATGTTCTGATGACATACCCAAAATTAGCCGTATTACCAGCAAAGAAGATTTACCAACCATTGCTATTGACGGCTTTAAAACTACTTTTACAGAAAATGGCAAGATAAAGGGGAAAATGAATGCAAAAAGACTGGAACAATATGATGATGTTGTTGAGCCACATATAAAATTCCCTAAAGGTATCAGCATTGTTTTTTTCGATGAATTCGGAGCTATTGAATCAAGTATGACTGCTAAATATGCTATCTTTTATAACAAGAAAGAAACTTGGGAAGCAATTGGAAATGTTGTGTATTCAAATATAAATGGTGATGTTCTAAAAACAGAACATTTATATGGCGATAAAAAGCAAGAAAAGATTTATACCGATGAATTTGCCCAGATAACAAATGCCAACGGGAATATAATTAGAGCCACATCAGGTTTTGAATCTAATTCGGAGTTTACCATTTATAAATTTATAGATGTAAGTGGTAGAATTGCAGTACAAGATGAATTTGGTTCAGAAACAGATACAATTTCTCAATCACCGGCATCTGTTAAAAGATCTAATGAATTAAAGAAAAAATCGGAACGACGTCCTATTTTTAAGAAACTTAAGGATGGAGTAAAATAAATTAACCGTTTATTCCTATAAAAAACTTGTGATTTATCCCGTAATTTATTGAATTTTTAACTTTTACTAACTATGAAGCATGTTTGGATTACTGTGGCCATCATTAGTTTAATTGCTGCAATCCATAAGGCTTGGCAATTTGGATTAAAAGAATCATATTTATTTTTTATCTTTGCTATTATTGCATTTCTGATGTATTTGTTTAGAAAAAATATGACTCCTCCAAACAAAAATTCATAATCTTGAGCAACGAACTGCTTCTTATATTGTTAAGTATTGGCTTTTCTGCTTTTTTCTCAGGAATGGAAATTGCTTTTGTCTCCGCAAATAAATTACGAATTGAATTAGACAAAAAGCAAGGTATTTTTGCCTCAAGAATTGTAAGAATATTTATAAATAACCAGGGACAGTATATTTCAACCATGTTGGTAGGTAATAATATTGCCCTTGTAATTTATGGAATATTAATGGCTGCAATTCTGGACCCAGTAATTATAGAATTTACTAATTCGGGTATGCTTATCCTCCTAATTCAAACCATAATTTCAACCCTTATTATATTGGTGACTGCAGAATTTTTACCTAAAACCTTGTTTCGGATTAACCCGAATAAAATTTTAAACTTTTTTTCTGTTCCTGTACTGCTAATATACTATTTACTATATCCTATCTCAAAATTAACCATTTGGATTTCTTCTTTCCTGTTAAAATTAGTGCTTAAGGTGAATATTAATGAAGAACAGGAGCAAACTGCTTTTGGTAAGGTTGACCTTGATCATATGATTGATGCCAGTAAACCGGAAATTGAAACTAAGGATGATATTGAACATGATATTAAACTGTTTCAGAATGCCTTGGATTTTTCGAAAATTAAACTAAGGGAGTGTGTTGTTCCCAGAACAGAATTAATTGCACTTGAAATAGAGAGCTCAATTGACAAATTAAAACAAAAATTTATTGAAACCGGTCTTTCAAAAATATTAGTTTATAAAGAAACAATTGATAATATTATCGGTTATGTACAATCACCGGATTTATTTCACAATCCAAAGAGTATCAATTCGATGATAAAATCACTGACCATTGTTCCTGAAACCATGCCGGCAAATAAATTGTTAAATATTTTTTTAAAAAAGCATAAAAGCATTGCTTTAATTGTTGACGAATTTGGCGGTACAGCTGGAATTGTTACCATTGAAGATATTATGGAGGAAATTTTTGGGGAAATTGAGGATGAACATGATTCTGTAGAATTACAAGAAACAAAAATTAGTGAAAATGAATATATCTTTTCCGGCAGGTTGGAAATTGACTATTTAAATGAAAAATATCATATTGAAATTCCCGAATCAGAAGAATATGAGACTATTGCGGGATTCATCCTTTTTAACTATGAACAAATACCCAACGAAAACGATAAAATAAATATAGCACCCTTTGAATTTGAAATTCTTAAAGTAGACAACCCAAGAATTGAACTTATCAAAGTAGTTATCTCTTCAAAATAGATTTCTGATTATAATTTTAGTACTTTTATTCAAATATAACTGGGTCTATTTTATTATTGTACTTAAAAATGTATTTTAGTTATGTTGGAACTGAAAAAAGAGATTGTTGAAAATTTTAGAAAATCTTACGAAGGAGAATTTTACCAGGATTATTCGCAAAGAACTATATATGCAAATGATGCTTCACCATACCAGGAAAAGCCTGTTGCTGTTGCTATCCCTAATAATGATGAAGATATAAAAAAACTTATTCAGTTTGCTAATGAAAATAGCATTTCTTTAATTCCAAGGGCAGCAGGAACTTCGCTAGCAGGGCAGGTTGTGGGTAAAGGGATTGTTGTTGATATCTCAAAAAACTTCACCGAAATAATTGAACTAAATAAAGAAGAACATTGGGTAAGAATACAACCAGGAGTAGTACTCGATGAATTAAATAAATATCTGGAATCTCATAATCTTTTTTTTGGCCCTGAAACATCCACATCTAACAGGTGCATGATGGGTGGTATGCTTGGTAATAATTCATGTGGATCACATTTGCCAATTTATGGAAGCACCAGAGAGCATACAATAGAGGTGAAAGCTTTATTAAGCGATGGTGCTGAGGTGCTTTTTAAAGAACTTAATAAATATGAATTTGAAGAAAAATGTCGCTTAGATAATCTAGAGGGTAACATTTATAGGGGTATTAAAAAAATGCTTGAAAGTGTCGAAAACCAGGAGCAAATACGAAAAGAATTTCCTGATCCGGATATCCCCCGCCGAAATACCGGTTACGCAATTGATATTTTATTGGAAACAGAACTTTTTTCAAAAAGTAGTTTACCCTTTAATTTTGCTAAATTAATTGCTGGCTCTGAGGGTACACTGGCATTTATCACTGAAATAAAATTAAATCTTGTTCCTGCTCCACCCAAAGAGAAAGTGGTAATGGCTGCCCATTTTAAAACAATTAATGAGTCGTTAAAGGCAAATATTCTGGCATTGGAATTTAAGCCAGGTGCTGTAGAGTTAATAGATAAAACAATACTTGATATAACAAAAGATAATGCCTCCCAAAAGAATAATCGTTTTTTTATTGAAGGTGATCCAGGGGTTTTACTTGTAATTGAATTTGCCAGGGAAACGAAAGAGGAAATTGATGATATAACTAAAAAGTTGGAAGCTGCTTTTAGAAAAGAGGGGTATGGTTATCATTTTCCCTTAGTTTATGGGGATGATATAGATAAAGTTTGGACTTTACGAAAGGCAGGTCTGGGTGTTCTGTCAAATATCCCGGGTGACGCAAAACCCATTGGATTTATTGAGGATACCGCAGTAAAAGTGAAAGATTTACCGAACTATATTGAAGAGTTTGATGAAATTTTAAAGGAACATGGTTTAGATTGTGTTTATTATGCGCATGCAGGTAGTGGAGAACTGCATTTACGCCCTGTTTTGAACTTGAAAAAACAAAAAGATGTTGAATTATATCATACGGTGGCACTTAAAACGGCCAAACTGGTGAAAAAATATAATGGTTCATTAAGTGGCGAGCATGGTGATGGACGTTTACGTGGAGAATTTATACCCCTTATGTTGGGTGAACATAATTACAATTTGCTTAAAGAATTGAAAAATACCTGGGATCCTAAGCATATTTTTAACCCATGGAAAATTACGGATACTCCCAAAATGAATACCTCTTTACGTTATGAACCAGGACAACAAACCAGGGATGTAAAAACAATTTTTAATTTCTCAAAAACGGAAGGTTATGTTAGAGCTGCTGAAAATTGTAATGGTTCTGGTGATTGTAGAAAAAGTCATTTAATGGGCGGCACACTTTGTCCCTCTTATCAAGCGAGTAGGGATGAAAAAAATACCACAAGGGCAAGGGCAAATATGTTGCGTGATGTTTTAAATAATCCGGCTAACGAAAACCCATTTGAAAATACAGATTTGTATAAAATACTGGATTTGTGTTTGTCATGCAAGGCGTGTAAATCAGAATGTCCATCGGGTGTGGATATGACCAAACTTAAAGCTGAATTTTTGCAACATTATTATGATGTGAAAGGCGTGCCTTTAAGAAGTAATTTGGTGGCAAACATTTCAAAAATCAATAAATTGTTGTCAATTGTTCCACAAATAAGTAATTTCTTTTTATCAAACAAGTGGTTCTCAAGTATGTCAATGAAAATGATTGGTTTTGAACCAAAAAGGCAAATGCCATTGCTTTCAAAAACTACGCTTAAAAAATATTATCAGAAGAATGGGTTTAAAGGAAATAATTCCGACAAAAAGGTATATCTGTTTGCTGATGAATTTACCAATTATAATGATGCAGATGTTGGAATAAAAGCAATCTTATTGCTTGAAAAACTTGGTTATAATGTGGTAATTCCGAAACATATTGATAGTGGGCGAACTTATTTGTCAAAAGGCTTGGTGCGAAAAGCCAAAAAAATAGCTTCTGAAAATATTGCATTACTGGAAACATATATTTCTGATGAATCTCCTCTGCTAGGGATTGAGCCTTCCACTATACTGACGTTTAGGGATGAATACCTTGATTTTTTTGCTAAAAGTGAACCTAAATATGAGGCCGCAAGTAAAATTGCTAAGAATTCAATGATGATTGATGAGTTCCTGGAAAAAGAAATGAAAGCTGGAAATATTCGGAAAGATATTTTTACAAGCGAAACAAAGAAAATAAAACTGCACGGGCATTGTCAGCAAAAGGCTGTAGCCTCAACAGAACCTACAAAATATATTTTATCCTGGCCCGAAAATTATTATGTTGAGGAAATCCCCTCAGGCTGTTGCGGAATGGCTGGTTCATTTGGTTATGAAAAAGAGCATTATGATTTGTCAATGAAAGTAGGCGAACTTGTCTTATTCCCAGCTGTTCGGAATGCTAAAAAAGACACTTTAATTGCTGCCCCAGGTACCAGTTGCCGCCATCAAATTAAGGATGGAACGGGAAGAACGGCGCAACACCCTGTTGAAATATTGTGGGATGCTTTGCTAAAAGACTAATTTAGAAATTTAAATATGAAATATTTTAAAATTATAGGAATTCTACTTCTTACCATAATAGTTGGTTTAGTTATTTTTATTGTTTACACACCAGGTAAAAAAAATGTGTTCAATCCGGGCCCGGAATTTGAATATTCAGCTTTAACTGACGTGAAAAATGGACAGTATGAAAAATTTCGTGAATACATTCTGTTAAAAGATAGTAATAAAATAGCTGTCACATACTTGGTGCCAACCAATACTGACAATGAAAAAATGCCAACGATACTTGCCTATTCGCCTTATACAACGAGCCTTGTAGTGCCCCAAATGTCTTGGTTTAAGCGGATTGCTTCCAAATATTATTTTGGAAAATGGGGGCCTGTTTATGAAAAAATGAGTTTTAAGACTATCAATACACTTACGAGTAATGGCTATGTATTAGTTTTTGCGGATATGCGGGGTACTGGCTCTTCAACGGGTCATTCTGGTCCGTTTGATCCTATATTTATCGATGATGCTGGAGAAATATTAGAATGGATAGCAAACCAGTCCTGGTCTAATGCTAAAATTGGAATGATTGGTCAGTCATATCAAGGCTGGTCGCAATTTGCTGCTGCAAGTACTCAGTCTCCATATTTAAAATGTATAGCACCAGAAATGATATTTTATAACCTGTATGAAGAAGCTGTACGACCTGGAGGCATATATGCGCAAGAGTGGACTACAGAGTATTCAAAAGGTACTGTTGAATTAAATAATCGAAATCTTTGGAACAGTTTGTATAGCATTCCTTCGTATCCATCAGAACCGGTAATTGATGAAGATCAGGATGGTGACCGCATAGATGAAATACCTATACTTAAGGAGAATGACCTTAATTCATACGCAGGGGAATTATTATATGCTGATGGTAATGAAAGACCTGAAAGTCCTTATATCGCCTTAACAAAAGAACATGATAAAAATCTTTGGCCAAGAGAAATAGCTTTTAGATCTCAATATACAGATGATACATTAGAGTATTTTGGAAGAAAGGTGGCTTTATCCGATAACAGCATTGATTATTTAATTGATAAATTAAAAAAAACTAAAATACCTGTACTGTTAACAGGTGGTTTTTTTGATGGTTTCTCCAGAGGGATGGTACAAAGTTTTGTTAACCTTCAAGAAACTAATCCTGTTTATTTGTTTATGGCGCCAAGGTTTCATATTCCGGCAGATATTACCAAACAATATCAGAAATTGTTTGATGTTGAATATGCTTATCCGGATCAGCTATTATCAATGCAATTACAATTTTTTGATAAATATTTAAAAGAGATTGATAATGAGTTAGATGCTAAGCCGCCAGCTAAAGTTTATACTGCATTCGAAGGATGGAGGTACTATGAAACCTGGCCACCAATAACTGCAAAATATATAAAATACCATATCGGTTTAAATAATGAGTTGGTAAAAGAGCTTGTGGATGATGTTACTTATGACTATGATATTGATTTTACACATAGTTCATCCTATAATGAGATAAGAACTAACCCACAGCTAATGGTTATTTTTAACGATTCTTTGATGATAAGAAATCAACACGACAAAAAATGTGTAGTGTTTGAAACAGAAGTGCTTATAGAAGATGTTTTAATTACAGGTAGTCCAATAGCTAATCTCCGTATATCATCCAATCAGGTTAATGCAGACGTGTTTGTTTATCTTAGTGATGTGGATTCAGCGGGAGTTGTGCATTATGTTACAGAAGGTAAGTTAAGAGCTGGGTGGCACAATCTGTATGATAATAATGAAAGTATTAATGGATTATATGATGTAAAACCTGAGTTGCCTTGGCATTCTTATAAAAGAGAAAATTATGACCATGAACCTTTCGCAAATGATTCAATTGTAAACCTAAGGTTTGAATTAAAGCCTCACGCTTGGAAATTTCAAAAAGGACATAAGATTAGGATGTCTATAGCTGGTGCCGATAATATAAATTATGAATTTAATCCGGCAATAAGCCCTGATAATACAATTGAAAATTGTAAACCTACAAAGTTGAATATTCATACTGGTAAAACTCACCAATCATATCTTGAGTTACCCGTTATAAATTAATGGTGTTCTATAAAAATTCAAATATCAATCCAAGGCTCGATTTTACTCCTGTAAATGAGTGCCTTGTAAATTTTGAGTAACGCAGAAATTTGGATTTTGAGAGTTACCTAATGTTCTTTCTGTAGGATTGAGGGACAAATGTTGAGCTCTTTCTAATACAAACGTTGTTGTCGGTATTTCCTGAGTAACTTTGTGGAATCCCAAAACAAAAAAGCTACCCAAAATTGAGTAGCTTTTTATATAATATTGAGTGCAAAGAATTTGACGCCTTTCTGCAAATTCTAATAGAATTTAGATCGATCATCAACAATCTCAGTGCTTTCTTTAAGTGCATTAATCACTTGATAAATGGCTCTGTTTCTTAAGTCACCTGAAAGTCTTTCAATTTCTGGTTTTAGGTCAACATTTGCCAGATCCATGGCTGGTGTAATGATACTTACCTCAATAAGAAAAACACCATTTTCGCCTTTGATTGGGCCTACAATTTTGCTTTTCTCATTATTTACTGCCTCTGCAATAACAGAAGGTTCAAATCCCAGGCCTGGAATTTGAAAAGAACTGAAACTAACATTTCTTGCCTCTTCAACGGTCGCATTCAATTTGCTTGCCATGCTATTTAAGTCACCTGAAGATAATTTTGACATCTCCGAAATTAGATGTTCAGCCTTTTTTTCTTTAGAAACATATATCCTGATTTCTTCCTGAACCTGTTCAAGAGGAGCAGTACCTTCTTCCCTAATAGTAGTTAAAGCAGCAACAACATACCTGCTTCCAAATTCAAAAACTTGCGAAACTTCACCCCTTTCAGCATTAAATGCCCAACGAATCATTTCACGTGGAGACTGTAACCCGGAAACAAAGGTTTCATTCTTAGTTAAACCAGGTGCAACCTTTTTAACGAAACCTGATTGGTCTACCGATTCTTCAAACTTTTTATATTTTCTGTTTTCACCGGCAAATCTACTGGCCTCAGCATATATCATTTGGTAAGTTTCTGAGCTCGGTACAACTTTTCGTTCTAAAATTGCAGCCTGAACTTTTTTAAAGGATTCTCCCTGATCTGTTTTTGCAATTAGGTGAACACCATAATTAGTTTCAATAACTTTAAAATCATTATTGTTTTCTGATTCTAACTCTTTATAAGGGAGGATAGCAAAAGGTGCAGCTTGTTCTGTTTCATTAAACCAACCAAGTTCACCTGCTTTTTCAAGAGTCGTTTGATCTGCCGAAAAATTCTTAACCAGTTCTGCGAAATCAGCACCATTGATGATTTCATTTTTTAAACTATCAGCAATTTTCTTCGCCTGGTTTATATCTAAAATAATTTTCCCGTCAGGCTGTATTAAAATATGTTTTGCTTTAATTGAATCAGGCATATTTTTAACTTCAGTAAGTTTTGCCAGCTTATAGGCACCTTCTTCATAATATGGCCCATAAATATCATTGATTTCAGCGCTAAATAGAAAGCTGTCAAGCTCCATGTTTTCCAATTCATCCTTTTTAAAATGTTGGTCGTTAAAAGGAACATCTGAATTAAAATTGACAAATTGTTTATTATCTTCAACAGTTTTAAAGTCAGTAACAGATTTGTTAATCCAGTCTAAAGTGTAGGTGCTATCTTTTTCAGAAGGGATAATATCAAAAGTTATATAGGCTATGTCTCTTGATGCATCTTGTTCAAAATCATCTTTATGGTTCTTGTAATAATTTTTAAGATCACTATCTGAAATTGTAATACTACTATCAGAAACTTCGCTGTACTTTTTGGCAACATAATTAAAGTCAACCATATAGTTTCGTTCTTTAAATGAGGTCTCCGATTGATTTTTAGTAACATACATACCTTTTAAAACAAGGTTGAGGTACTTGTTGTTTAAACGTTTCTGGTGTATTTTGTTTTCCAATGCTAACCAGGAAGCTTTGCTCTGCCCTGTTTTGTCTTTATCCATGTTTTTAAGGAAATAAACTACTAGTGAAGGATCAAACATGCCGGTTTGTTGGTTTTGAAATGCAGGAATTTGCATTACCATTGGGTCAATATTTTTCCCTTGTACAAGGTCAAAAAGCTCATCACTACTTATGGTTAACCCAATTTCTTCAAATTGTGCCCCAAGAATAATTCCATCAACAAGTTCTTCCCAAACCTGGCGCTTAATTTCTTCTCTTTGTCTGTCATCAACAGATCGTAAACCATATTGTTGTTTGTAAAGTTCTGTTGCTTCAAGTACTTTTTGTTCATATTCCCTGTAATCAACTTTAACATCGTCTATTTGTGCAATACTGGACCGATCACCTCCAAACAGATTGCTTCCGGAATTTAAAAGGTCGCCTAAAATAAATGCTAATAGTGCGAATCCGATAATAATAGCCACTAATGGGCCTCTCTTTCTAATATTTTCTAATGTTGCCATTTGTTATACCTTATATATTATGTCTCAAATTTAGGCTGCAAAGATAAAAAAAAAACAATAGGATAAAATACTGAATTAACTAAATTGAAGTGCTCTAAAAAAAGAATATCTAACATACATAAAATAATGAATATAATTGTCCTATTGTCCTATTGCTAAATCGTTGTCAAACAGTTATATATAAGCTTAGTGAAGTCTGTTCGTGAGCATTAGCAAAAAAAATAAAAATTTTGTTCTAAATTTAATGATCAACCCTTATGCATTTCATTCCGGGGTAAAACTTTTGAATCTTTTTTAAATTTTAATTTTCTCTGGGTTCAGGTTTAATTTTCATATTTTCAAATTAACTGATTTGCACATTAACTTAGTATAATTCTAAAAATTCAAACTTGTTTTCTGTCCAATTCATAAACTGCAAAAAATCATCAAATTTAATTACCAATGAGGCTGTGTTAATACATGGGTGAAAGCTTATTCTGTTAGCTTTTTTAAGGTTTTTATCGAAAAAAACAGTTACATGTTTTTCTTTATCATTAATTAATCCGAAAGGCGAAACTGAACCAGGCTTTAAACCAAGATGTTTTTCCATACGCCAGTCAGAGGCAAAACTAAGTTTACCCTGTTTCAATTTTTGTTCCAATGCTTTTATGGAAAGATCTTGCCGATAGTCAAAAACTACCAGGTAATGCCTGTTACCCTTATGATTACGAAAAAACAGGTTTTTGCAATGTACTGCATCTAAGTCTTTCCAATATTTTTTCGCTATTTCTATGGTTGGGACCGGAGGGTGTTCATTGTACGCAAACTCTATTTTTAACTCTTCCAATATTTTGTATAGCTCTTTTGATCCGTTCACTTTTTCATTGTTTATTGAGTAGTAAATATATTATTTCTCACATTTTCAAATTCTCACACCTGTTCCTGAGCTTGTCGAAGTGCAAATCTCCACATCCTCACATTGTATTAACTCATCTTTTGTAGTATTTCATATGCCTGCTTTATAGTTCCAATTTTTTCAAGATGTAATGAGGGCTTTCCTTGTTTTTCTTGCAAACTACATATTTTTTGATTTTTTTGAACGAAATTTAAAATTTCTGCAAATGTTGATGAATTAAAGAAGATTGCTGAATTGTCGGATAAAAAATAACAAATCATCCTGCCATTTTTAATAATTAGCTTTACCATTCCCAGATGCATAGCCAATCGCCTTAATGGTACAACATTTAGTAATTCAATACTTTCGGCTGGAATTTCACCAAATCGGTCAATCAAATTATTCCTGAAATTTTCAAGCGCCTCTTCATCTTTAATATTGTCTAATTCCCTGTAAAGCCTTATACGTTCAGATGTGTTTACAATATAATAATTAGGAAATAGTATTTCTAAATCAGTATCAATTTGGCAATCATAAACAAATGAAGTGGTGGATTCTTTTTTTAATTCTTGGCTTACTGTGGGTTGATGTTGAATACCTTCTTCTTCTCGTAATTCAAACAGGGCTTCATTTAAGATTTGCTGATAAGTTTCAAAACCGATATCGGCAACAAACCCGCTTTGTTCTCCACCAAGTAGATTCCCTGCACCTCGAATATCCAAATCCTGCAGTGAAATATTAAAACCACTTCCCAAATCTGAATATTCTTCAATTGCTCGTAACCTTTTTCTTGCTTCCGGTGTTAAAACAGTTAAAGGGGGGGCTAACAAGTAACAGAATGCTTTTTTATTTGATCTTCCAACTCTACCACGAAGCTGGTGCAGATCACTTAAACCAAAGTTTTGTGCATTATTAATTATTATCGTATTGGAATTTGGTATATCTAAACCTGATTCTATTATGGTTGTTGCAATAAGTACATCATACTCATGATTGATAAAATCGAGCATGACTTTTTCAAGCTCATTCCCTTTCATTTGACCATGCCCAACCACTGTTCTGATTTCCGGGCAAAGCCGTTTAAGTAAAGCCTGAATTTCTACAATATTCTGAACACGGTTGTGAATAAAAAAGACCTGTCCATTTCGTTGGATCTCATTCTGAAGTGCCTCTTTTATTATCTCTTCATTAAAAGAATGTAGCTCTGTAACAATGGGATACCTGTTTGGTGGCGGTGTATTTATTATTGATAAATCTCGTGCCCCCATCAATGAAAATTGTAAGGTCCTTGGAATGGGTGTGGCAGTTAATGTCAATGTGTCAACATTTAACTTTAAATGTTTTAATTTTTCTTTAATCGCTACACCAAATTTTTGTTCTTCATCAACAATTAACAACCCTAAATCTTTAAACTTAATATCTTTACCCACAATTTTGTGCGTACCTATTAAAATATCAACTTTACCGACTGATAATTCCGCAAGTATTCTTTTTTGTTCTTTGGTGCTTTTTAAACGACTAATGTATTCAATAGTACAAGGGAATTCTTTTAAACGGGTTTTAAAAGTTTGATAATGTTGTAATGCCAGAATAGTTGTAGGAACTAGTATGGCAACCTGTTTCCCATCGGTTACGGCTTTGAACGCTGCCCTTATGGCAACCTCAGTTTTTCCAAAACCAACATCACCACACACGAGTCGATCCATAGGTGTTGATGATTCCATATCTGCCTTAGTGGCTTGTGATGCTTTATATTGATCAGGTGTATCTTCATAAATAAAGGATGCTTCTAACGCCTCCTGTAAATAACTATCAGCTGAATACTCAAATCCTTTTTCGGCTTTACGTTTGGCATACAGAGATATTAGCTCTTTTGCTATATCCTTAACCTTACTTTTTGTTTTTTGTTTTATTTTTTGCCAGGCTCCTGAACCTAGTTTGTAAACTTTTGGTGGAGTTCCGTCACCACCCTTATATTTTGAAACTTTATGTAATGAATGGATACTTACAAACAGTGTATCATTATCTTTATAAGTAATCCTGATTGTTTCCTGTTTTTTCCCGTTAACATCAATTGATTGCAATCCACTAAACTTACCAATACCATGATCAATATGAACAACATAATCACCTGGTCTCAATTGGCTTATTTCACTAATGGAAATAGCACCTCTTGTCTCTACCATTTTCTGACTTTTCAGTTTCAATCGGTGATACCGCTGAAAAATTTGGTGGTCAGTATAACAATTTATTTGCAGATCATGATCAATAAAACCATGGTGAAGTGTGGGGATAACAGGTGTGAATTTTGGATTGAACGGACTTTCCTCTGAACTTAGGATAGATTGCAGTCTTTCAATTTGTTTTTCCTGATCAGATAATATATAGTTTTGGTAGCCTTCTGTTTCCTTCTTATTCATATCCTCAGCCAGCAAATTGAAGTTTTTATTAAACTCTGCCTGTTTACTTATATTAAAAGGTATAATATGATTAGGCTTATAAAAAGCTTGTTGTCCGAATTCAATGATGTGAAATTTTTGCAACTCATTTTGAAAAACTTGGCCCGTAATAAAATCATCACCCGATAAAATAATTGAGCTTGTTTCATCTTTAGGAGCTTTAAAATCAGTTATTTTATCACAAAGCTGATCTATTTTATCAATTGTGTACGATAAGTCCTTAACCCAAACAGTTGAATTGTTTTTCAGGTGGTCAAAAATGGGTTGTTTTTCTTTATTTTCAGATAATTTATTTACATCAGGATGAATGTGTATTTTTTGTAGTTTTTTAATTGATAGTTGTTTAATTATATCAAAAGTCCGAATAGAATCTACTTCTTCTCCAAAGAAATCAATACGGTATGGAATTTCACTTGAATAGGAAAAAACATCGATAATACTTCCTCTTACAGAAAACTCACCGGGTGAAAAAACAAAATCTTTCTGTACAAATCCATATTCGAATAAAAATTCTTTAATAAAATCAATATCAAGTTTATCACCGGTGCTGATTAAAAAACTTTGTTCCTGGTGTATTTTACTTGAGGTTTCTTTTTCTACTAATGCTTCAGGATATGTAATAATTGTAATTGTTTCACCTTCACTTAATTTTTCAATCGTTTTTGTTCGTGAAATAATATTTTCTTCTACTTTTTTAAGGCTTGACAGGCTTAATAAATCCCTTTTATAGGAAGATGGTAGAAAGTAAACTGAGTTTTCAGTGCTCAGAACTTCCATATCATTAATGAAAAAACCTGCCTCTTCTTTATCCGGTAGTATTATAAAATTGGTGCTTTTTGATTTGTTAGCAACAGAATGGCATAATAGTGGACTTGCCGAACCAGACAACCCTTTTATATGAATTTTTTGTAATTGTGGGGATGTTAAAACATTACTGATCTTTTCACGTAACGGGTGATTTAGATAATATTTTGTTAATTTATGCAATTTTAGTTGATTAAAGTTTAAAACTGCAATTTTAGTAAATTCTGAACAAATTGTATGAAAGGTTTATGATTATATTTAAAAAGGATAATAAAAAAAAGCCTGCAATGTGCAGGCTTAAAATTTAAATTATCTTGTTGGATACTTTTTAGTTACCATTAATTTGTTCTTCATATTGCATAACTAGATCTTCTGCACGCTCAACCATTTGACGGGACCCAACATAAAAAGGAACTCTTTGATGTAGTGAGTCTGGTTTTATATCCAGAATTCGTTTACCTCTTCCATCGGTTGCTTTACCACCCGCCTGTTCAGCTAAATATGATATTGGGTTGCACTCATACAGTAATCTTAATTTCCCACTTGGATAGGTTGCTGTTGAAGGATATAGAAAAATTCCACCCTTTAACAGGTTGCGGTGAAAATCGGCAACCAGTGAGCCTATATATCTCGAAGAAAACGGTCGATTTGTTTCCTCATCATTTTCCTGGCAATATTTTATATATCGTTTAACACCCTCGGGGAATTTTACATAGTTCCCTTCATTTATAGAATAAATATTTCCTGTTTGTGGGGTTTTAATGTTATAATGCGACATACAAAATTCACCAATTGATGGGTCAAGTGTAAAGCCATTAACACCCCGTCCGGTTGTATAAACCATCATGGTTGAAGATCCATAAATAATATAACCAGCCGCAACTTGTTTTGTTCCTTCCTGCAAAAAATCATCTAACTTTGCTTTATGCCCAATTGGTGAAAGACGCCTATATATTGCAAATATTGTTCCAATTGAAACATTAACATCAATATTTGAAGAACCATCCAAAGGATCCATGGTAACAATATACTTCCCATCTTTAGCTAATTCACCATCGAAAGTGATTATGTCCTGATTTTCCTCTGAAGCAATTCCACAACACTCCCCACTCGCCATTAATGCACTTATAAATTGCTCATCCGCAAAAACATCAAGTTTTTTTTGTGTTTCACCCTGTACATTCATATCACCAATTTCACCCAAAATATCGACCAGGCCAGCCTTGTTAACTTCCCGATGCACAATTTTTGCAGCTATCCCAATATGGCTCAAAAGCCTGGATAGCTCCCCTTTAGCATAAGGAAACTCAGATTGTCTTTCAATAATAAACTCGTTTAATGTAAGAACTCTGTGTTTATTCATTTCTTAATAATTTGATTTATAGGTTTGATTTATTGTGTAAAATTAATAAAATTTAAAGGAACTTTTTAAGTTTTTGACCTTTAATGATTTATAACATGCTTAATGCTTTTTGTGTTTAGTAAAGTGCAGAAGGTTAGAACATTATCTCGTAGCCTGAAAGTTTTATTTTTTTTTGTTTTTGATAAAACAAAAGTCATTTTTTTAATTTTAATAAAAGCAGATATCTTTGCGCTCTTTAATGAGGTAATTTTAGCTATGAAGGTTTATAAATTTGGAGGTGCTTCTGTAAGAGACGCAAAATCAATAATTAATTTGTCTGATATATTAAAAAGGCACAACAGTAATGTCGTAGTTGTTATTTCTGCTATAGGGAAAACAACTCGTGAAATAGAACAAATTGTAAAAGCCTACTTTTATAATGAAAGTTGTCAGGCAAATTTAGAATTATTATTGGATAGACACAGAAACCTTATTAACGAACTTTTTGATAATAATAAATCCAAAATATATGCTGATTTTGAATTCCTGGTTAAAAAACTTAAAGAAAAGCTTGCAGTTAAGCCCTCTTCAAATTACGACTATGAATATGATCAGCTTGTTGCCTATGGGGAATTATTTTCTACAAAAATTATTGAAGCATATTTAAATCAGAATAGGTTTGATTGTAAATGGTTGGATATTCGTGAATCGATTAAAACTGATAGTATTTATGGGGATGCTAGGGTGAACTGGCCTTTGTCACAAAAACTAATTCAAAAGAATTTCATCTTTCAAAATAGGCAGATATTATTGACCCAGGGATTTATAGCATCAAACGAAAAAAACCGAACAACTACTCTGGGTATTGAAGGATCTGATTTCTCTGCTGCAATAATTGCTTACGCATTAGATGCAACTGAAATGGTGGTATGGAAGGATGTTCCCGGTTTCTTTAATTCTGATCCCAAAATTTTCACGAAACTTGTTAAACTAGATGCTGTTTCTTTTCACGAGGCAGTGGAATTAGCATACTATGGTGCAAAAATAATACATCCTAAAACAATTAAGCCTCTTCAAAATAAGAATATCCCATTATATGTAAAGTCTTTTATGGATCCTAAATCTTCAGGAACAGCTATAAGTGCATCCACTGAAAATAAATGTGGTTTAGATCCTGAAGTGCCAATTTTTATTACTAAAAACAATCAAGTATTAATTTCAATAGCACCCAGGGATTTTTCTTTTATTGCTGAAGATAATTTAAGTGCGATTTTTGCTTCACTGGCCCGTTACCGGATTAAAGTTAATTTAATGCAAAATTCTGCCATTAGTTTTTCAATATGTGTTGACAATATTGAAGACCGGTTAGGAATGTTACTTACTGAATTAAAGAGTAGTTATAAAGTGCTTTATAATAGTCAATTAACTTTAATTACCATCAGGCATTATAATCAGCAAACTATTGATGAGTTGACAAATGATCGCAAAGTTTTTATTCAACAAAAAAGTCGGCATACGGTGCGCTTTGTTGTAAAATAATATGGCTGTAGTTTAGAATAGTACATATTTTTCAAATATATACAGCCTTTCTTTTACAAGTAATTACCTGTTAATTAATATGTCGTGTTTAATTTAATTTATGCACGCCATATTAAACTAGAGCTAATAATAACTGTAAGGCACTTTATTTTATCATTATTCAATATCCCGGTTTTAACTTCATTATTAGCCATGCAAAGTCTGTTGAATAAAGCCAGGAGCATTCCCAAAGCTTGTTCACCAACAGCATCACGGTTTCCTTCAGGGCTGTTATAATATTTAATTCCTTTATATTGAGCGTATTCAAGATCAATGTTTTCCATGTCGGTTCCCACACGTCCAATAAATTTCAGTCGGTTTGCCCTAATTAAAATATCTTTGTTTAACTTAATCCTACTCCTTATTATAATACCTTCAAGTTTCCAATTCTCTTAATAACCTCTTCTTTTGGAAAATTTGGAAGATAGTCACAATTAAATCCTGCACTTTGCCATTTTTCTATAAGAATTGGCTGTGTTGAATCAATAAATAAAGCTTTCATTTGAAAATTAAATGTTTAAAACTTAGTATTTGCCGTACAAGTATATAAGGTGTAAGGCTTAATACCCTAAGTTAAGTTAACTGTGTAACAAAATCATTTGCTTGATTAGTTCATGGGTTTTTATTTTTATCAGTTAAATAAACTTTAACCCCTGCTTTATAACCCCGGATTTCTCCATCTGGATTATTTAACTCATATGCAAGCATTATTTCATTTACTCTTTTACCCATTTTCATTTTTTCTTCATTAAAGTACCATTCCTCAATAAATTGGATTTTTGCAACTTTATCCCTGATATATTCTTTCTCCAGTTCTTTTACTTGATCAATGGTCATTGGGTTTTCATTTTGATAATCATATGCAGTAAGCTTCCCATTATAAATGGCATTAAAAATGATATTTGCAATAGCAGCCCTGTCTACATTTTTTAAGCGAAATTCCTGCCATTCATCTTCAGGGAGCGCATTCTTTATTACAACATCGTAAATAATTGTATCAGCAATTACAATAGAATTGCCTTTATTCAGGTCAGTTTCATAGAAAGAACCTTTTTTTGCGGGTGGAATGCTAATCTCTTCCTTCTGTTCAGTAGCCTCATCTTTACAAGAGTTTATAAAAAGCAAGAATGTTATTGCCAACATTAAATTAAAAAATTTTCTCATTTTTGTATTAATTTAGGATTAAACTGTTGATTATTAAAAGTATTTTAAATTTATAATTTAACGAAGTGTTAATACCTTTTCCTTTTGTCATTTATCTTGAACCTTCAAATACCTCGGTCGAATTCCAAGGCCATACCTTTAATGTCTTCGTTAAATGTTCCGCTTTCGTAAACAAGGTTGCCATTCACAAAAGTATGCGTAATTTTGGAATGAAAAGTAGTGTTTTCAAATGGCGACCAATTGCATTTATATAATGTGTTCTCTTTGGAAACCTTGTATTGCGAATCTAAATCGATTAGCACCATATCAGCCCTATAACCTTCTCTAATATATCCTCGTTTTTCAATTTGAAACAATTCAGCCGGCTTATGGCACATTTTGTCCACAATCTTTTCTAAACTTATTTTTTTATGGTAATGAAATTCCAGCATTACATTCAATGCATGCTGAACTAAAGGTCCACCAGACGGGGCATTAAAATAACTGTTTGATTTTTCTTCTAGAGTATGTGGAGCATGATCCGTAGCAACTACATCCAACCGGTCATCCAAAAGTGCTTCAAAAAGGGCATTTTTGTCTGATTGGCTTTTAACCGCCGGGTTCCATTTAATCCTTGTCCCATACTTTTCATAATCTCTTTCATCAAACCATAAGTGATGTACACAAACCTCTCCTGTAATTTTTTTTTCACCTAAAGGAATTGAATTGTCAAGTAAGTCTAACTCTTTTTTTGTTGATAAATGTAAAATGTGTAATCGGGTTCCATGTTTTTTAGCTAATTCAACTGCCATTGAGGATGATTTGAAACAAGCTTCAGCTGATCTGATAACCGGGTGAAAATGTATAGGGACATTGTCACCAAACTCAGTCAGGTATTTATTTGTATTGGTTTTAATCGTTGATTCATCTTCACAATGAACAGCAATCAATACAGGTGCTTTTGAAAATATCTTTTCAAGACTTTCTTTATTATCTACAAGCATATTCCCCGTTGAAGAGCCCATAAAGACTTTAATTCCACAGACATTTTTTGGATCTGTTTTTAAAATTTCATCTATGTTATCATTAGTTGCACCCATATAAAATGAATAATTAGCTAATGATTTCTTTGAAGCTAAATCAAACTTCTCTTTTAAACGTTCTTGTGTTACAGTTTGTGGTATTGTATTAGGCATTTCCATATAAGATGTAATGCCACCTGCCACGGCAGCTTTACTTTCTGTATAGATCTCTGCTTTGTGCGTAAGTCCAGGTTCCCTAAAATGTACCTGGTCATCAATTACCCCGGGTATTAATATTTTACCTTTTCCATCAATTACATTTATATCACTTCCATCAATTTCTGATTCACCCTCAATAATACGGTCAATATATCCATCTTTAATAAGGATGTTACCTTTAAACTTCCGGTTCTCATTTACAATTATGGCATTTTTTATATATGTATTCATTTTTAATTCAGTTGAGGTTATTAAAAAATCAATGTAAAATTACTATTGTAAATTGAATTTAAAAGAATTAATCCAAAAATATATTCTAGGATTAGCCAAAAAGAAATGAATAAAGGATATAGAAAAAGTGAATATTATCATTAGGATTGTTTATTGTCATCGGTTTTGGATAAGGAAACTTTAAAATTGCCTAACAAGGTTGTGTGCTGATAATCTGATGTTTGAATTTTGATAATAACGGAAGTATCAAAAAATCAACGTGTTAAGTTTCGCTCGGAGTATGGACTTGCAAATGATTAGCCGTCAATAATTTATAATTATCTTGATATTTATTTTTAAAAAACTGCAAAAAAGTTTGGAGTTAGGATAATAAAATATCTACATTTGCACCCGCTTTTACAGAGGATAGTATTCCGAAAAAAAGCATGAAAAAAGTTCAAATAAAGTTTGTGAGATTAAAAAAAGTGTTTACTTTTGCAGCCGCTTTTAGAGAGGGTGGTATTCCAAAAAAAAGTTCAAAAAAAGTTTGCAAGTTTAAAAAAATCATTTACTTTTGCAGCCGCTTTTAGAGAATGAGAATTGAAGGGAATGAAGGAAGCGGAAAATCAAAAAAAAGTTCAAAAAAAGTTTGCAAGTTTAATAAAAGTATTTACCTTTGCAGCCGCTTAAGAAAAGAGGTGTTAAAGATGAGAAGGGAGAA
>JBDLJL010000091.1:0-21958 GCA_039714415.1 Bacteroidota bacterium | reverse complement strand
GTTCGGTGTAACTGGACAGGAAAGTAGCCCGCAATCCCCAACGATTTCATACCGCCACACGTTAAGCATTATTAAAAATATATGAGAGTAATAGCAATAATCTTGTTGATTTCGATTGTGACAGCTTGTACTAACGAAAAATCTAATTCAAAATATATTTCGAATGAATTAGTCGAAAGTAATAATATGATTTTAAACAGAATAGAATCAATTAATAATTTTGATAGTGCTATAATTAATAAAACATATTATCCTGCAAAAGCTAAACAGCTTAGAATAAACTCACAACAATTAATTAATGTTGTTGAAGAACAAAGCTTCACAGTTGGAGTATTAAAAGACACACTTCATAAATTTCAGGACTATTTAACAATGCAAGTTCTAAATTCAAGCCAGATTGATGAAAACACTTTAATTGGACAGCTTAAAGAATATTTTCAATTTTCAAAAAGGATAGAGGAAATTGATGACATGACAAAATTAATTGTTATTAATAAATTGTTAGTGAGTGAATTAATGGTTTTAGAGCATTTAAATAATGCAACTTATGCTGGAAATTTTTCATTTAATTGGCTTAATATGACAGTCATTCCTGCTAAAGAGCGAATAAAATTAGGAGAAAAATTTACAGCAAACATTGTTATTAGAACTTTTGACACATTAAATATTGCACCCATATGCATATATTCTAAGGTTAAATCAAATGATGAAATACAATTTAGACACAAGGCAAACGACCCTTTGATAAAACTTGTAAATTATGATAAGCCCGACACATTATTTTATGACAATGTAAATAAAATGTATCATTATGAATGTATTGCGGATAGAAAAGGCGAAAATAAAATTGTTGGGTTTATAACAATAAAACAACCTGTTACTGGAGCTAGGCTTTATTATCCTTTCAAACAGACATATATTGTTGAATGAATGATAGAACAATGCTTAAATACCTAAACTCAAAAAGGGCTACTTGCTCAATTTGATAGGTTGAACAAGAAGCAAACACCGCCAAATCTCGTATGTTTGCTTTTTAAAATTGAAGGAATAATGTAAAATATAAAATTAAGCTATGAGCATAAAAGGAGATTCTGTACTTTTATTCCCATACTAAGCATAGGCCAGCGTTGTGCCTTATCATTTTTTTTGATTTCAATATTTCAAATAATAATTACTTTTATGATAATGTTAAAATAAAGCACGAATGCACAACAAAAGCTATACATCATGATTACAGACAGGTGTTTTGCAGGCATTTTGCGATATAAAATCCCCGCCAAATATTTCGATTTATTCGCTATTTTGTTTATCATTTTTATTCTTCTATCACTGATAGTTGGAAGGCTGGACACAGTTTACGGATTAAGAGAAGAAGAACTCAGGAATTTATCTTCATCAAACCCAATAATGAGGGAAATTCACTCTAATATTGCAGAAATAAAAAATGAGTTGAAAGAACTCAAAAATCAAAACAGTTTAAAGAGCAATTAATAGATACTAAAATAGATATGAGTTTTGGAGGTTCCGTTTCGGCAATGATTACTAGTCTCAAGAACAATTCTAGACAAAAAAAGAAATTGCTTTTTGACAAAAAAGATACAAACTGGAAAAAAGTTCCTGTAAAACTGAAGAAATTTCGCGAAAAGAAAGCAACCCAGAAACAATTGAGGAAAATTAGAACTAAATTACTAGCAGAAAACAGTAGAGATACCTACAAAAAAGTTGTTGCACTTGGTCTTGCACTATTAATAGTTAGTTGGTTAATTTATTGGTTTTTTTACACATAAATAAATTGAAGGCTTGTTATACTGGTAAAATAAAAATTATACACAATAAGTGAAATATCAAACAAAAATAAATTACAAATGAAAAACATACTATTCATTTTATTTTTTTTAATGCTTATTTCTTGCACTGGACAAAAAGACAAAATGATAGGAATTCAACCTTTCGGTAAATTTAACCAATCGCTTATTGATACTGTAAAGAATTCAATTGAACAAGTTTATGGAATTCGTGTTGAAGTTTTACCCAATAAACCATTACCTGAATTTGCATTTGTAAACATAAAATCACCCAGGTATAGAGCTGATTCTATAATCAGGCTATTGAAAAGAGAGAAACCGGATTCAATTGATTATGTAATAGGTTTAATATCAAAAGATATTTCAACTACGAAAAGAGATAAAAACCGGAAGGTGAAACAACCAGAATATAAATATCTCGATTGGGGCGTTTTTGGACTTGGTTTTAGGCCTGGTCCCAGTTGTGTTGTTTCAACCTATCGAATAAAATCAAATGATCATAAAAAATTTATAGAACGGTTTAAAAAAGTATGTATTCATGAATTAGGTCATAATATGGGATTAAAGCATTGTGATTATAGTGAAAAGTGCGTTATGAGGGATGCAGCGGAAACAATTAAAACTATAGATCATGTTGATTTAAAACTCTGTACAGACTGTAAAGTGAAAATTGGGATGTAATTTTTAAAATAGTAAGGGGTACAAATTATGATCGTAAAATCAAATAATTCAAAACACAAAAAATTTAAAGGTGTAAAATTTGAGGTTTTAGCAACCGGAACCAAATCTATGGTGACAAAAATGAACTATAAAATTGGTGACAGAGTTCCACCTCATACTCATCCTAATGAACAAGCCGGTTATGTTATTTCAGGCGAATATATAATAGAATATGGACAGATAAAGGAAACTTTGCGAAAAGGAGACAGCTATTGTATCCCGGAAAATGTAGAACATTCATGGGAAGTAATAGTTGGTGGCGAAGTTATTGATGTTTTTACACCATCAAGGCTGGATTATTTATAAATAAAAAACTAATTAAATAATAAGTTTACAAAAAATACAATTATTTAAATCTTTAATTTACACTAAATTAAATCAAGTCCTTTTTACAGCATGAAGAATGTGATTAATATAGAATATTTCAAAACTCCCTTTGGTGAACTGATATTAGGTTCTTTTAATAAAAAACTTTGCTTAGGTGATTGGCGCTATCGAAAAATGAGATATTCTATTGATAAGCGAATAAAGAATTATTTGAAGGCTAATTTCAGAGAAGAAGGTTCAACCGTTATTGAGGAAACTAAAAGACAACTTCAACAATATTTTGATCGGGAAAGAACGGAATTTGATTTACCTCTTTTATTAGCAGGTACTGATTTTCAGAAAAATGTTTGGAATGCTTTAATTAAAATACCTTATGGTAAAACAGAAACCTACTTAGGCCTTTCAAAAAAATTGGCCAATGAAAAGGCAATCAGGGCAGTTGCATCAGCTAATGGGGCAAACGCAATTTCAATTATTGTACCCTGCCATAGAATTATTGGCAGTAAGGGTGAATTGGTGGGCTATGCAGGTGGTTTGCCAGCCAAGAAAAAATTACTCCTACTGGAAAATGCCCTTGATAACAGCCAATTAAGCTTGTTTTAATTGCATTAACATTATGATTTTGATACAAAAACATGTCGGTTGCACACAACAAAAAAGGCCACCTTTTTCAAAGCAGCCCTAACTAACTAATTTAAACTAATCTACTTACTATTAATAACGCTTACGTTTCCTGTATTTAGTATGAAGCAAGTGATGAGACTTCTCACCTAATGGCTTCTCTAAGAAATCTTCATAAATTTGTGTTATCTCAGGATTCTCGTGCGACATTCTGATTGGTTTACCCATATCTTCAGCATAAATAGCCTCAATACGCTTTTTACGAATCTCATCATTAGTTGGAATTGGCTGGCCACCACCACCAATACATCCACCTGGGCAAGCCATAATCTCTATAAAATGATATGGTGATTCTCCAGCTTCAATCTGATCCATAATCTGACGGGCATTAATAAGTCCGTGTGCAATGGCAAATCTAGCCTCAACACCTTCAAGAAAACTATATTCAGGCAAACAATTTTCAAATACAACTGAGGCTTCTTTAATTCCTTTCAAACCTCTTACGGGTGTAATATTCAAATTATCAAACGGAACAGGTCTTCCTGTGATAAGGAAGTATGCTGTACGAAGCGCAGCTTCCATAACACCACCAGTAGCACCAAAAATTACACCGGCACCTGTTGATTCACCCATGATACTATCAAAATTATCATCTTCAAGCTCAGTGAAGTTTATACCTGATTGTTTAATCATGTGTCCAATCTCACGGGTAGTTAATCCGGCATCCACATCCTGGAAACCACTGTCACGCATTTCAGGTCTGTTGGCTTCATATTTTTTAGCAGCACATGGCATACCTGCTACACTAACAATATTGTCAGGATCTAAACCTTTTTTATCAGCATAATATGTTTTAGTCAATGCACCAAACATTTGCTGAGGTGATTTACAAGTTGACAAATGTGCTAAATGTTCCGGATACATATGTTCAATAAACTTAACCCAACCTGGCGAACAAGAAGTTATCATCGGTAAGGCTACATCTTTTTTATCTACAAGGGCTTCCTTAAGCCTGGTTAATAGCTCTGTTCCTTCTTCAATAATTGTAAGGTCAGCAGTAAAATCAGTATCTAAAACAGAATCAAAGCCCATTTTTTTCAGGGCAGTAACCATTTTGCCAGTAACCCTTGTTCCAACAGGATAACCAAGCATTTCGCCTAAAGCAACCCTAACTGATGGGGCTGTATTAATAACCACGTGCTTTTCGGGATCATCAATTGCTTCCCAAATTTCATCGTAATATCGCCTTTCGGTTAGTGCGCCTGTTGGGCAGTGCGTGATACATTGTCCGCAATTCGTACAAACAATCTCATTCATTGGTAAATGCATGAAAGTAGATATTTTCATATCTTGTCCACGTTCCGTTACGGCAAGGGCATTAACATGTTGTAATTCAGCACATGTACGCACACATCGCTGGCAACGAATACATTTACTATCATCTTTTTCAAGCGACCAAGAAGATCTGTCAATTTCAATGTTTTCTTTCAAAACACTTAAATAGATACTATTATCCACATTATACTCAGCTGCTAAATCCTGAAGCTCACAATTGGTACTTCTGTAGCAAGTAGTACATTGTGTATTGTGCTCTGAAACCAATAAAGCCATAAGGTCTTTTCTTGCCCTACGTACTTTTGGTGTAGAAGTTTTTATTACCATTCCTTCTTCAGCCGGTGTAGAACATGAAGGAGTCAAATTGTTTTTTCCTTCCTGTTCAACCACACAAATACGGCAATTCCCGGCCACGCACAAATCTTCATGGTGGCATAATGTGGGTATCCTTACATTTACTTTTTTGGCAGCATCCAGTATTGATTTTCCCTTCTCAATGTTTACATTGTTGCCATCTATATTTAATTTTATTGTTTCTGACATTTTTTGCTTTTTTTAGATTAAACTATTACTCTGTATAAGACAAAATCAATTAGAATATCATTTCTTCCCTGAAATTCTTTATCATTGAAGAAAATGAATTCGTAACAGATTGACCCAAACCGCACTTTGATGTCAAACGCATAGTTTCTGATAATTTTGCCAGCTGATCAAGGTACTCCGGCGGTTTATTTCCTGCTTTTACGGCCTCAATACCCTTAAGTAGCTGTTGTGTGCCTATTCTACAAGGTGTACATTGTCCACAGGATTCTTCAGCGAAAAAGTCAAGATAGTTATGCAACACATTATACATTGAACGGGAACTGTTAAAAATCATAGTAGCGCCCCCTGTTGTATTCCCTTCGCCAATAATGGTAGTTTTAAATTGCTTACGAGGAATACAAAATCCGGCAACTCCTCCTACCTGTACTGCTTTGGTATCACCATCTCCAAATTCATTAGCAAAATCCTCAAGGCTCATACCCAACTCCAATTCATGAACACCTTCCTTTGGAGAATCGCCTGAAATTGAAAATAATTTTGAACCACGTTGATCATCTGTACCAAGTCTCTTATACTCATCTGAACCTATCCGACAAACCATTGTGGCTGACGCAAAAGTTTCTACATTATTTACTACCGTTGGTTTACCCAGATAACCTTCCTGAATAGGATATGGAGGTTTGTTTCTTGGCTCTCCCCTTTTGCCTTCCATTGATTCAATCAAAGCAGTTTCTTCACCACAAACATAAGCTCCTGCACCAAGAAAAATATCAATGGTGAAATCGAGCCCTATTTCTTTTGCATGTTTTTCATACAATTTTAATTCTTTTTTTAAATCAGGGATAAGATACCGGTATTCCCTTCTTAAATAAATAAAACCCTTAGTTGCACCAACTGCCCATGCACAAATTGCCATACCTGAAATAACTTTTCTGGGCACCTCCACAAGAAGTTTTCTATCTTTAAATGTTCCCGGTTCACCTTCATCAGCATTACAAATTACATATTTCAGATCACCTTTCTGCTGGGCTGCAAACTTCCATTTTAAACCAGTTGGGAAACCTGCACCACCACGACCACGTAATCCTGAATCAATAAGATCCTGAACTACTTCTTCCTTCTTCCGTTGCATTATTTTTTTCATTATTTCGTATGGTGCAACTGAATATGGAGTAAAAATCACATCTACTTTTCTAAGATTATTTGCCATATCTGATTCTCCTTATTTTTTTATTTAATATTTGTTTCTGATATACTCCCCTAATATTTTTCTAACCTTAGCCGGGGTAAGTTCAGTATAATACTCCTCGTTAATGAGCATTGCCGGGCCTTTTTCACATAAACCAATACAATTTGTTTCAAGCAACGAAAAACGCTTTCCCTCAGTAGTTTCACCTACTTTTACTTTTAGCATATCCTCCATGGTTTTAATCAATTCGCTTTTACCTTTCATATCGCACGTAATAGACTTACAGACTCTTATTTTATATTTACCATCTGATTCTGTATCAAGGAAAGAAAAAAACGAAGCTGTACCATAAACTTCGGCAGACGCTAAATCAAGCTCCTTGGCGACTTCAAGCATTGCTTCTTTTGACAGATAATTGTGTTCAAGATGAATTCCCTGCAGAATGGGAAGCAGGTTTTTTCTTTCCCTCCCATATTTGTCTGCTAAATTCTTAACTAATTCTTTTACTTCAGCCATATCTATTTTGATTTATGTATAATAATTCTATTATCTTATTTTTGTGTAAAATTATGAATGTTAGAATTTTGTAAATATGACATTTATTAGTATAAAACATGATTTTAATCAGAACCTAACGTTTAATTAGACTAAATCTAAAGAAGCTTATGCTTTTGATTTTTCACTTTTCTCATTAAATCAATATGGATAATAGGATTATATTGGTACTTTTATAATTTTGCTAAAACTATTTATTGCTCTAAAATGATTTGCCATGTATAAAAAGGTTTTTATTAGTATACTAATAAGCTTTATTGTATTTTCAGTAAATATCAGCTATTCACAAGACATTTCTACGGATGAAAAAGCTAAAAATATTGAAGAACTTAAAACCCTCTATCTTGAAAACCAGAAGACTAACCCATTTCTGGCTACAGAATATGCAGCACAAGCTTTACAACTGGCACTTGAAAAAAATGACAGCATAGAAATTGCTATTGTTTTAAATTATTTGGGCGATTGTTATTTTGGACGCAAAGCATACTCCATGGCTTTAGACAACTATTTTAAATCGTTTAAAATATTTCAACAGTTTGATCGCCAAAAAGATGTTGCTTTTTCATTAATCGATATTGGAAACATCTATTTTGTTCAGAGTTTAAGTAGTATTGCTTTAGGTTATTTTGAATCGGCAAAAGAAATATTTGATATTCTAAAGGATAAAAAAGGACTGGCACTGGTTTATGACAAAATTGGATTTGTTCTCCTGGAACAAGATGAAGAAGATGAAGCACTGAAGTATTTTATTAATTCCCATTATTTTAGAAAGTCGTTACGTGACCCCGAATTACTCGCACTATCGAACCAGAATATTGCAGAAGTATACCTTGAACGTGAAGAATTTGAAAAAGCGATATCATTTTTAAATGATGCCCTTGAAAATTTTAAGGATGACAAATACCAGTTGAATATTGCGGATATTGAAATGAAAATTGGTGATATTTACAATTATGATGAAAAATATGTAACTGCAATTATATATTATCAAAATGCCTTAAAAATTCATAAAGAGTATGAACACCAGCACGAAATAGCATTATTAAATAATCGAATTGCTTCAACATATTTTAACAAAAAAAAATATTCAAAAAGTAAACGTTACTGTATTTCTGCCCTTAACATTGCTTATGATTATGATTATATTGACATTAAGGCTGAGTCCTATCTTTTGATGGCTAAAATATTGGAACAAACCAAGAATATTAAAAAAGCCTATGAGTTTCAGAAAAGATATGCCCGGGTAACTGATTCAATTATAGAAGCCAAACAGATAAGTCAGTCGGCTGAAATGCAAGTAAGCTACGAAATACAACAACAAGAGAATGAAATTGAAATACTGACCAAGGATAAAGAGCTTAATAATGCTACCATCGCAAAACAAAGAGCAATAGGAGTTGGCATTGGTGGCGGTGCACTTTTTTTGTTGGTTTTTGCCATTTTTCTATACCGGTCTAACCTTCACAAACAAAAAACAAATAAGATATTAACTCAACAAAAAAAAGATATTGAAGACAAAAACGATGAGCTGGAAATACAACAAAAAGCAATAATTGACCAAAATAAAAAAATACAAAGGATAAATGAAAAAATTACAGGAAGTATAAATTATGCAAGCCGTATACAAAATGCTATGCTGCCAAAAACTGAATCGTTCAATGATTTTTTTAAGGATTCTTTTGTGTTTTTTAAACCCCGGGATAAAGTTAGTGGTGATTTTTACTGGTTATCAAAAAATGATGAAGAAGAAAAAGTAATAGTGGCCGCGGTTGATTGTACCGGTCATGGTGTTCCTGGTGCATTTATGAGCATGATAGGTAATTCATACCTGGATCAGATAGTAAACATCCAAAAAATCACGGCACCTGATATGATCCTGAATTTATTGCATATAAATGTCAGGATTTCATTAAACCAGGAAATCAATCAGGTTCATGATGGTATGGACCTGACAATTTGTGTGTTTGATTATAAAAATAACATTATTGAATTTGCCGGCGCCAGAAATTCAATATTCTACGTTGTTAATGATGAACTTACTCAAATACGGGGGGATGTTATGGATATAGGTGGTGTCCAGCGTGAAAAAGAGCGAAAATTCAGCAAACAAATTATCCCCATTGAAAAAGATATGGTATTATACCTTTTTTCTGATGGATATCAGGATCAGTTTGGTGGAAAAAGCAGACAAAAATTTATGCGGAAGCCATTCAAAGAATATCTTCTTAAAAACCACAAATTACCTATGGCTGAGCAATATTATCTACTGGGACAAAACTTTGAAGAATGGCGTAGCTGTGGGGATGATAGCGGCACTATGTGTGATCAGGTTGATGATGTCCTGGTCATTGGTTTGAAACTGTAAAGGCCAGAACCCTATATTATATTTGTAAACCAAAATATTGATTTTTTAATCTCTCTGTTTTACCAAATAAAACGTGGAAATATGGGAATTGATCTTTTACAATCTACATATTACATTTTGTATAAAGGCTTGTTTGGTACCAATTGCTTTAAAAATATATCAACAGGTATAATAAGTATATTTCCTTTTTTTATTTTTTCTGTTCCACGGTATAAAAAAATCAGCCTTGCTTCCGGATAATCTTCATTGAATTTTTTCAATCCTTTTAGCTCTTTTGAGTTTACCTTATCTGAATTTTTAACTTCAATTGCAACAAACTCATTTTCGCCAGTTCCTTTATGAAGGAAAAGCTAAACAAGCTAATGCAAATTGACCCAATCATCAAAAAAACACACGAGCAAATAAACAGATTTCATACATTTGCCTAAACAATATAAATAAATGGCAAAACGTTTATTTCAACTTTTCATTATATTTATAATACTTCTTGAACTATTCCTGGTTGTTCACTCACTTTTCTTTTATAAAACGGCATCTCATAAAAAGAGAGAATTGGCAATCCTGGATGCGAACGCAACCTGGGCTGATAAAACATTAAAAAGAATGAGCCTTGAGGAAAAAGTAGCCCAGTTATTTATGCTTAAGCTTACCAGTGTGCCTATCGAGATTAAAGAAGAATTACAGAATATCATAAAAGAAATTACACCAGGGGGGATAAGTTTTTCATCAACGGAGGTTAACACTCAAATACTACTAAGCAATAGTTGCAGGGCTATAGCAAATACACCTCTGATAATTGGCTCAGAAGGATCAGTGCTCAACCAGGATGATTTTAATTTTCCTGTTGGAATGATTTGGAATGCTTGTGCAGATTCGGCTTTTATTAATCAATATATGCTGAATTTTGGTGAAATACTTAGTAACATGATGGTAAATATTGATTTCTCATCATCTATTCATGAGTTTAATCAAAAATACGCAAACACCGACTATTTTTCAGGCAATAAGCTAAACAATCTAAAAACAGCTAAGGCAATAAACAATGCATTAAAAGAACGGCGAATAATTAGCTGCCTAAGTCAGTTTAATGAGTTGCAAAAAGACAGTTTGCAAAAGGACAGCACATTTTATGCTGAATTAAAAATTGCTTTAAAGAGTTTCTCTGCAATAAAGATTGATTCATCTCTTTTCGAGAAGAATATTCCAGATTCAATTGGAAAATATCTGAATAATAATTTTCAGTTTAAAGGTTTACTCTTTTCTGATTTGAATGAGAACATTTCCGATTCTGAATTGCTTAATCAACTCAATTCCGGCATTGACATGTTCATAATCAAAAAAGATCTAAAAAAACATATTAGACTAATAACCATGCTAATTTCTGAAGGTTTGATATCCGAAAAAGAAATAGACAAAAAAGTGCGGCGTATATTATTAGCAAAAACATGGTTTGGTATCCAAAAACTTAAATTCCTATCCGCAGAGCATAATCTACAAAAGATTTTTACTACTGAAAACAAACAATTTTCATGGGAAATTTATGAAAAAAGTGCCACTTTATTAAAAAACCACAAACAAATCCTTCCATTCAGAAAATTTACCAATAAAAGAATTTTATTATTCACAATAGGTAATAAAGAACTCCCTATTTTAAAAAGCACTTTGAATTATTATTTTGATTATCAATTTACAAATAGCTCAAATGGAAAATTCAACATTAACAAAAAAAAGTATTCACATCTGATATTAGCTTTTAACGATATTGATAAACAATTATTTACTGATACGGTTTTTATAAAAAAACTTGAAGGGTTAAGTAAGGGTTTAAAGTTGATTATTTTGAATTTTGATTCCCCCGTACTAATTAAACACTTAAATTTCGCACATGCGGTTATCCAATTATATGACACACACCCTTTTTCACAATCAATAGCGGCACAAATTATAAGTGGATCCATAAAACCAAGAGGAAAAATACCAATAAAAATTTCGGGTTTTAATAATGAACAGCAGCACTATAAAGCCATGAATCGATTGCAATACACCATTCCTGAAAAAGCGGGATTTGATTCTTACTTTTTAAAAAAAATTGACACCATAATCCAGCATGCCAGTTATATTGGTGCCAGCCCCGGGTATCAAATTTTAGCTGCAAAAAATGGAAAGGTTTTTTTCCACAAAGCATATGGTTACCATACTTATTCAAGAAAGCAAAAAGTTAAGACAAGTGATTTATTTGACCTTGCTTCAATCACAAAAGTTGCCGCCACAACACTTGCAAGCATGAAACTTTTTGAATGGGATAGTATCCATATGGATGATTACATTAAGTTTTATATTGAAGATACTATAAACTGCACCATTAAAAACCATCAGTTAAGGGATTTTTACACACACCAAACCGGGTTAGCACCAGACATGCCTATTTTAAGATATATTACGTACAAAGATTCGGTAAATGAAGCACCCGACAAATATTTTACAGAAAAAAGTGACTCAGTGCATACAATAAATGTTGCAAAGAACTTTTATCTTCGACAGGATTGGAAAGACACTATAATGCAATCCCTTTACGAACTTGAATACGATACATCTAAAACATATAAATACAGCGATATAAACTTAAATATTGTTTATGATATTATCAGTCGAAAACTGAACAAACCTATTAATCAATTCCTTCACCAGTATTTTTACAATCCTTTATATTTAAGAACAATTGGCTATCTTCCTCTTAATCATTTTAACAAGAAACGAATTGTACCTACCCAAAATGACAAACACTGGCGAAAACAATTATTACAAGGCTATCCACATGACCAATCAGCAGCCCTTTATGGTGGAGTGGCGGGTAATGCCGGATTATTCTCAAATGCTAATGATTTGGCTATTTTATTCCAAATGCTATTGAATGAAGGAACCTATGCAGGAAAAAAATTCTTACAGCCCAAAACCATACAGTATTTCACACAACCGCAGGAAGATTCACCTCGGGGTTTAGGTTTTAACCGAAAAAATGGTGGTTTATTTGGTCATTCAGGATTTACGGGTTGTGTGGTTTGGGCTAATCCCCGCACCAATTTTATTTTCATTTTCCTTTCAAATAGTATTCACCCAAAGGCAACAAATAAAAGGCTAAAACGATACAGGATACGGCAACAAGTTTATGACGCTGTTTTAGCAGCGCAAATCAGGCCTTCAGAAATAAAACATTCAATAAAATTTGATTGATAATATATTATTTAAAATTCTTTGACTTTTCCGATTCTTTAACTTCACTAATAATTTCGCCTTCATGTAAAATGGTTTCAATTTCATCACCCTGCTTAAGTTGTGAAGCATTCGTTACCAGTTTCCCTTTATGTTTTGTAATGGAATAACCTTTTTTAAGTACATTTTTTGGATCAAGGTGGGAAACAGCCTTTTCAAAATAGTTTAATTTTCTCAATTGGTCACCCAATTGATTTTTTGCTTTATACGTTAGTTTTTCATTTAATTGTTTAAGGTTCTTATTTTTCATTCGAAAGTTAAAATGAATATTACTTTCCAGAATTCTTTTATATTCTTTTATACTAACTGATGCTTCATTTATAAACCTGTCACTTTCATTATACAGCTTTTCCCTGATTAGGGTTAGTTTTGTTTTTTCCTTAAATAAACGGTTTTGAACCTCAGGAACAAATTGCCTGGAAATTATTTCGATATGTTTTTGTTCGTCAGATAATTTTTCCAGAACAAAGGAACTTATATTCTCAAACAAAGAATCAATATAGTCTTCAAATTCGGCTATTTTTACAACCAGGAACTCAGCAACTGCTGTTGGTGTTTTTAAAGATGTATGACTAACCATATCAACAATAGACACATCTTTTTCATGACCAATACCTGATATTACCGGTAGCGGAAATTGAGCTATATTGGCCGCCAGAAAATATTTATCAAAGCTCATTAAATCAGAACGTGCCCCCCCACCCCGAATGATTACCACAACATCAAAAAAATCTTCGTACTGATAAATCCTGTCAAGCGCATCAATTATACTTGATTCCGTTTGTTCACCCTGCATAATTGCCGGAAATAAACGTGTGTAAAATTTATATTTATAAGGATTATTAGATAATTGTTTTAGGAAATCTTCGTAGCCTGCCGCTGTTGCAGATGAAATTACAGCCACTTTTTGAATTATAAAAGATAATTCCAATTCTTTATTTAAATCAATAATTCCTTCTTTATCCAGACGGGAAATAATTTCAAGCCGCCGTTTTTCAAGGTCGCCGAGGGTGTAGGTTGGATCAATATCCCTCACATTTAAACTAAACCCATAAATTTCATGAAACTCGACAGAAACACTTACTAAAATTTTTAAACCAGCAGTTAACTCTTGGTTAGTAGTTGTTTCAAAATAGGGCTTTAACATCCGTAAAGTATATGACCAAATCGTTGCCCTTGCTTTTGCAATAATTTTATCTGAATGTTCTTCTTTTTCAACCAATTCCAGGTAGGCATGACCATTTCGGTTAATATTTAGCTCACCAATTTCAGCTACTACCCAAATGGTTTCAAAAAATTTGTCCTGAATGGTTTCTTTAACCTTGTTGTTTAGTTCTGATAATGATAATTGTTGGTTCATTCTAAAATCATTAAAATCTAATAAAGTTAAAGATAGAAAAAATTAGTAAATTGCTGTGACCTATGATTATAATTTCAACACTTTTTTATGTAGTACTATATCATCAGCCGTTAAACGAACAATATAAATTCCCCTATTTAAATTATCAGCATGATCAATCTTTGTTACAGAATAGTTGTTTTGAAGGTTATTCATTGATGTTTCCAACACCTTTTTTCCTTGCAAATCATAAATTTCAAGTTTTGTATTATAAGGGAACTCAATATTTTTAACAAGGAATTCTACATTAAAATAATTTCTGAATGGATTAGGAAAAACATTTAATAAATGTTCAATTGACTCATCAATACTTCCTGTCGTATTCAAATAAATATGGGCAGCATAAAAATCCGGGATACCATAACCAAAAATAGTATCCGGTTGACTATACCGGTTTGCACTGCGTTTAACGGCATCAATAATTTGCATATTATTCAACTCCGGATGAGCCTGCCATAAACAAGCAACCATTCCGGTTATAATTGGTGCTGAAAATGATGTTCCACTTGAAGTAGACACACTACCACTATTCCCTGACACGACCGAGGGCATACCCATGGCACAAACATCCGGCTTAATCCTTTGGTCAAATGTTGGGCCCCGCGAACTGAAATACGCAATTATTTCTTCTGGGGTGACAGCACCAATACATAAAGCACTATCAGCATCTGCAGGTGCATTAACATATTTCCAGTCAGAAAAACCATCATTACCGGCACTTGTTACTACTAAAATACCTTTACTTGCAGCAATATCAGCGCCAATACTTATCATTGCTGTATTTCCATCCATATCAGCATATGTATGATCTTGACTATCATCGTCAAAATCGTTATAACCCAAAGAAGTATTTATCATATCAACACCTATACTATCAGCATACTCAGCAGCCACCACCCAATTATGTTCTTCAATAATATACTCAGTGGCAGTCTGTTCTGTCCTTAGCAGGAGATAATTTGCTTTGGGTGCAGTACCTACAAGTTGACCTGGAATATTTCCTGCCATTGTAGAAAGTACTTGCATACCATGAGAAGCTGCATCATAAACCATGGTATCCCTGTCAACAAAATCAAATACACCAACAATTTGATTGTTTCTTCTTAGGCTGTCAAAAGCCGGCAGTTCATTAACCCTAAAAAAACCTGCGTCCAACACAGCAATAAACATTCCGTTGCCTTTATAGCCTTCATTGTGTAAAAGCTGACCATTTAACATTTCAATTTGTCTGAATGAGTTGCCATAATAATAATAGTCAGAAGAGTCAAAGCTGATACTTTTCTCAGCTCTTATAGGAAGATTTAATTTATGATCCTCCTTATCTTTAATGGTTATTTTTTTATTTAACCCAACATAATTTATAAATGAAATTTTATCAAGCGTATCAAGCAACAAACTATCCTTAGAATAAACAGTTAAGGAATTTAACCATTTTGAGACATTTACTATTTTCAGTCCTAATGCTTTCAAGCTATCCAAATATGCTGGATTTACTGGCAAATCATTTTCTTTATAGGAAATTTGATATTTCTGCCGACGATAAATTGCCTTATCAGATAAAAAAGCCCCGGGATTATCCAATGAGTATGGAGTATTTTTCTTATCCGCTAAATTTATTAAATAATGGTCAGGTGATACCTGGGCAGATAAATCTCCCAAAACTGATGTAAAAAAAACGACTATTATTAAACGCAATAATTTCCCCATATTGTTGGATGATTTGTATATTTTGTGATATTAAAAAGGCATCTGTCAATTAACAGTAATAACGATATATTATATCTACAAGTGTACAAGTTTAGGAAAAATATTGAAATAATGAAACACTATTTACTTTCTTTTCTTCTGTTTTGAATATTTTCGGATAAAATATTGATGCATAAACCAGGCTTCGAATTTATTAATACTCTTAGCCTCACCTAAAAAGGATGCTTCGATAAATGATTTAGAAACCTTTTCAAGTACTTCTGCCGCAACAAAAGCTTCATCTAAATCGCCACCAATCACTACAGCACCATGGTTTGCCATTAATGCAGCATTTCTGCCTTTTAATGCTTTAATGGTTGCTTTTACAATTTTTCTAGTGCTTGGTAAAGCATAATCAGCAACTCTAACAGAAGGACCAAGGATTTGTGCCATATCATCCAAAATTGGTGGGATTTCTACGCGGGCAGCTGCTACAGTTGATGCATTTTGTTGGTGCGTATGAATTACTGCATGTACTTTTGTTCGACTTTTATATATTTCACCATGTAATTTTAACTCGGATGATGGTTTATGCTTACCTTCAAAGCTATAATCCATAAAGTTTACAACCACCATATCATTCTCAGTTAATTCTTCATAAGGTAAACCACCCGGGGTAATAACCATATACTTAGCATCTATTCGGATACTGATATTTCCCCATGTGCCTTTCACAAGGCCTTCTTTTAACAATCGTTTACCTGCCAGGCAAACTGCTTTTTTCGCTTCTGATATTTCCATTTTTATACTTTATTGTGATTTTCCAAATGTATAAACACTTCGTATTTATCATTTTCCACCTTACTTTCAGTGAAAGGTAATTTGTAACTGGTAATTGGTAATTAAAAAAATAAATTCAGTATCAAACTGCAATATTTTTAAAAACCTTTTCAAATCTGTTTAATGC
Organism: Bacteroidota bacterium; assembly: GCA_039714415.1. Classification (GTDB taxonomy): domain Bacteria; phylum Bacteroidota; class Bacteroidia; order Bacteroidales; family NBLH01; genus NBLH01. Next base: position 5,176 of record JBDLJL010000091.1, on the reverse strand, counting down.
ATCATCAATTACTTCATCGGTATCTGCCATACTTGTATACATTCTGCTACCAGCTAAAGTAACAAGCCCTTCTGCCATATAAGCTGCACCCATTTCTTCCATTATATGTTTCCTGGCTTTTATTTCCTTGAGTACTTTTTTTATTTTCAATAAATCAAGTTTAACGAACATAGCCCCAACTGTTTCTAAATGACATATAGAACCCTGATTATATGCAACAAAAGGTAGTTGATACTTATCTATTAATAATTGAAGCCCGTTTGTTAACCGGTCACCTGCCTCGCCTGCCACTTTACAGGCATTTGTTTTTTCAATTTCTTTAATGGTATAATAACCTGCTGCCGAGCTTAATGGATTGGCTGCCATTGTTCCACCTACATAAGCTCTTTTCTTTCCACTTTCCAAACCGGCCGCTAAATATTCCATCAATTCCCTTTTTCCACCCAATCCTCCGGCTGAGGGATATCCTCCGGCAACAATCTTCCCAAAAATAGTTAAATCCGGTTTTACGTTAAAATATTCCTGTGCACCTCCAATTCCTACACGGAATGCCGAAACTACCTCATCAAAAATTAATAATGCCCCATATTTATTGCATAACTCCCTTAATCCTTTATTGTATTCATAATCTACCGGACGCGTACCGCTTTCCGGACCTATGGGCTCAACGATTATTGCAGCCGTTCCGCCACGCAATCGATTCATCTTTAATAGTCTTTCAACTGAATTCAGGTCATTTGGTTTTGCCTCTTGTGTATGCCAGCGACTTGCTGCCGGAATTCCATGAGCCTCAAAACCTCTTGTCCCGGGAATGTGTAAACCGTAGACCATCTGGTCGCTCCAACCATGATAGGCACCTCCAATTTTGATTATTTTCTTATGTTTTGTTGCTAAACGAGCAATTCGCAATGCACCCATAACAGCCTCGGTCCCACTACCCAACATTCGAAACATTTCTACAGCAGGATAATGTTTATTTATTTCACGGGCGATTTTTAATTCATACTCATGAAATAATCCTGTTGACGGCCCACAATCATTTAAAAGTTTTATTAATTTCTCTCTAATTGGTTGATAATTACTTCCTAAAATAGTTGGCCCACCGGCTTGAAGAAAGTCGATATATTTATTTCCATCCGCATCATATAAATATGCACCTTCAGCTTTTGTAAAAACCAACGGGAAAGGATAGTTGAAAGCAAGATTGTGTTGTACCCCACCAGGAATATACTGTTTAGCTTCGGTTACTATTGCTTTTGATTTACCAGCTTTCTGATCAAACCAATTTAGATAATTTTGCATGGCATCATGCTCTACTCGAATTGGTTCTAATGACATTAAGTTATCTATATTCTGATATATTTTTTTAACATCGTGATATTTTGAAATACTGCAATTGTTCATTTTATATGTTTATTAAGATTTATGGTAAAAGTAAATGCAGAGAATCAAACTATAACAAAAATTACTTTATTTCTTAACATAGGTTAAAGGGTTAATATTTACAAAATGGACAAGCATCAACAATTTTGTTACAAGGTAGATGAATTTAGTCGTCTATAGTTTTAGACTACAATCAAATAGCCCGATGGGTAATTTTTAAGATGTAAAGGCATTTTGTTGTTTAAATATCCCTTTATTGAAACAATAAAATAATACAATAGTATATTTTAACATTTATTAAGATTGCTTCAATGAATTTAACATAAAGTACACTTATCTTTGCATCAACAAAAACAAACAAAAAGTTTTTTCATAACAAGTTTAGGTTAGTAATTAGGTTTAAAGTACTGGGCGGAGTGGTTACCGCCCTTTTTTTATACCCAAAATTTAATACACAAATCAAAAAAAATCAAAACTTTAACATTCATTAAGATTGCTTTAATGAATTTAACATAAAACGCATATATCTTTGCATCAACAAAAACAAACAAAAAATTTTTTCATAACAAGTTTAGGTTAGTAATTAGGTTAATAGTACTGGGCGGAGTGGTTACCGCCCTTTTTTTGTGCTCTGTTTGCAAAAAAACGCCAATTTACTCACAAATATTTTTATTTTTAAGGTGTTCGTGAGCTAAAGGTTCTGCGTTATGCTTGTAATGAAAATACTCATTTACGAAAAGTAAACTGCGCTTTTCATTTCTTCGCAAGCCTTGAACTTGACGTTTTCTTATCAAACACTTATTTTACATGCAAATAATTGGCATCATTTACTCATAATTATTTAGCCCCCCATATAACAATTAATCAGCTACAGATTAAAAACTTTCTGTTTCTGAATAAAAAATTATTAATCAGGATAAAAATTTGCCGAAATAAAACTAGTATATTACATTTGCAGCCAGTTCGGGGTGTAGCTCAGCTTGGTTTAGAGTACGCGTCTGGGGGGCGTGGGGTCGGAGGTTCAAATCCTCTCACCCCGACAGGATTAAAAGCCTGATAAACAATAGTTTGTCAGGCTTTTTTAATTCACAGCATTTTGTAAAATATAGCTTGGTTTACATATGGTTTACAGTTTTAATACACTAAATTTGCATGTTTTTCAATCATTCCTTTTAATTGCCTGAATTTGTTTAGGTGAAACAAAATAGGAAAACATGGTTATTTTTTTCCTATTCCTGGCATTATTATCTTGACAGAATAGTAATAATAACAGAAAAATATTATTCGGTTTACAGTCCGGTTTACAGTTTTGGGTGAAACAATAGGTGAAACATTTTATAAAAAACTATGATATATATAAAGCAATTCAATTTTATTGAGAAGATAGCAACTAAAGGACTTGATGAGTTTTATAAAAAAAATTATTCAGATGAATTTATTTTAGCAAATTATCGAGAAGGAGTTAAAATAGAGACAATCTTACTTCAACCCATTGAAAACAGTTGGGATATTATAAATAAAAAGGACTATCCATCTAATAAGTTAAAAGAAATTGATTGGCATTTTGATTCAATTCAAGAACCTTTCTTACCAGTTGAAATATCCATTCAATCATTCTTAAACGAGAACAATCTTCTCCAGGCAAATACAATCTTTGATTGGATTGCAGTGAAACAACACAATTTTGGTGATGTAAAATACAAAGTTCACATTCGACATTTTGAACAAAATCCTGTAAAATTTACCAAACAAGCGAAATTTGAACTCTTTTTCATGCTCTATTTTGATTATCAATTTGAATCACTTTTTGATTTTCTTGTTAGAGAGATTAATAATGAACCTAATGAGTTCTCAGATTTTGAGAAAAGAGAACCTTTAAGTTTTTATGACATATTAATCTATGAAAGTAAAATAGAGAAGGTATTTGAAGACTACAATCAAACTCAAAGAACTCAGTATAAAGAAAAAATATATGAAGACTTAATCAAAAGAGTTGAGGAATTATTCCTTTATCTTAAAAATGAATTCCCAATAATGTATAATAACCTACTTGAAAAGCATCCCCAGGAACTCGAAAACATATACAAATTAAGATGGTATCCGAAAAAAGACATCTTTTTCCTTCTTTTCAATGAACTAAAAGAGGCTGCTTTTATAAGAAATCATAAAGGAAATTCATTGAAATATGATGAATTATCCAGAATATTGATGAAAATCTTTGAAATTTCACCCGAAAAAGGTCAAAATTCTGAATATACACCCCAATCTTTTGAAAAAAGGCTTCAAAACCCTATTTCTGACTGGAACAGGGAGCCTCTTCTTAAAATTAAAAAGCTTGTTAAAGAGTTTGTTATGGCAATTAAAGACTTACGTTAATTCCCGGAATATCCTATAATGGCTTTTGAGGGCGGATTTTACGTCCTTCGCTTTGAATTTAACACACACATAAACATTTTTTATAATGAATTCAAAGTTAATTTTAGAACAAGCCGATTTCAATGAAATCAAAAGCACATTAAAGAAAGTATTAAATGTAATTAATACACTTTCGAAAAGCTCACCTTTAACTGAGCAGTGGTTAGACAACCAGGACATTAGTAATTTACTACATGTTAGTAAACGAACCTTGCAAAATTACCGTGATAATGGGATTATTCCTTTTAGCCAAATTGGTGGTAAAATTTACTACAAGGCCTCTGATGTGGAAAAACTATTGTTGAAACATTATGTAAACGTTAAAAATTATTAGACCATGAAACTGACAAAAAAGAATATTCTTTTAAAATCTTAATAGTTATGGATAGAAGGTTTTGTTTATTATACTAAAACAAAAGTAGTTTTGGGATTTCTATGTCATACCGGTTTGTGTTTATTACAATACCGGAATCTATAATGCTTAATAGATTCCGGTATTCCATCAAAAAACGATCAAAACCGGAATGACAGATACTTAGTTTTATTTTCCGAAAACCAATTCATGTTTAGTATATATAAGAAATTCAACTGATTATAAATTATTCATACTTTCTAGTTCTTCCCATCTATTGTAAAGATTTGTAACATGTTCTTTCGCACTTGCCAGTTCAATGTTTAGTTCATTGGTTTTGTCTGCATGCTTTTCGTAAAAATCCACAGAGGAAAATATGTTCTCAATTCTTTCAACTTCTTCCTCTGCCTTAAGAATTTTTTCTTCAATTGGACGATATAATCTCCCTGAAGCTGTCCAGTCAGTATATACTATTTTTTTAGTTCCAAAAGGTGATTTAAACTCAAGATCAATCCCAACAATATTATCTCTAAATTGTTTAAAGTATTGCTCTAATTTAGATACTTTGGTATTTTGAAGATTTGTAGTAATCATTTTTAATAACTTATTTCAAAAATACTAAATATTTGCTATCTCTTTTATCTCACCTATAATCTTATCGGCTAAATCATCTGCTTTTTCTTGTGATTTTGCTTCTGTATAAATCCTGATTATGGGTTCTGTATTACTCTTTCGCAAGTGTACCCAATGCTCTGTAAAATCAATCTTCACACCATCAATTGTTGTGATATCTTCATTCGTATAGCGTGATTCCATAGTCTTTAAAATTTCATCTACATCTATATCCGGTGTAAGCTGAATTTTCTTTTTACTCATAAAATAATTTGGATAACTATTCCTTAGCTCACTTACAGTCATACTTTTTTCGGCTAAAAGACTTAAAAAAAGTGCAACTCCAACTAAAGAATCTCTTCCGTAATGTAATTCCGGATAAATAATTCCTCCATTACCTTCACCTCCAATAAT
>JBDLJL010000090.1:0-22434 GCA_039714415.1 Bacteroidota bacterium | reverse complement strand
GAAAGCCAGGAAAGAAAATACATTGATATTACAACAAAAACAATTTAGCAATTCAAAAAAATAACAATTCAAAAAATGTTAAATAATATTATAAAATTTTCACTGAACAATAAATATCTCGTTCTACTCAGTTCTGTGATATTGTTGATTGTTGGAACAAAAACAGCTCTGGATATGGATGTGGATGTATTTCCAGATCTTACCGCACCAACAGTAGTTGTTATGACGGATGTGCATGGAATGGCTTCGGAAGAAGTAGAACGATTAGTTACTTTTCCAATAGAAACTGCTGTAAATGGTGCTACCGGGATTCGCAGGGTTCGTTCTGCTTCATCGCAGGGATTTTCATTTGTATGGGCAGAATTTGACTGGGGTACAGACATTTATAAAGCCCGGCAAATTATTAGCGAAAAACTGATTGGTGTTTCAGCGCAAATGCCTTTGGGCGTGGGACAACCTGCTCTGGCACCACAATCAAGTGTTATGGGTGAAATATTTTTTATTGGTATGCAAGCCGATAGTACCAGTATGATGGAACTGCGTACCATTGCTGAATGGAATCTTAAACCTTTGATTTTGGCAACAGGCGGTGTTTCACAAGTTACCATTATTGGTGGTGATTATAAGCAATACCAGGTATTGGCAAATCCCCAGAAAATGAAATATTATCATGTTTCAATGACTGAATTGGCTGATGTTTGCAAAGGGATAAGTCAAAATTCAACTGGTGAGGTTGTACGGCAATATGGCAATGAATATGTAGTCCGGGGAATTGGAAGGACTTCAAATATAGAAGAATTGGGGAATTCTTACATAAAATCAATAAATGGAAAACCAATCAGAATAAGAGATGTTGCCGATGTGAGGATTGGAAGTGCTGTAAAAATGGGGCATGCATCTGAAAATGCAAAACCGGCAATTATTATTTCAATTTCGAAACAACCCAACACGAATACACTGGATGTTACGGAAAGAATTGAAAAAAACCTGGCTATGCTTCAAAAAACATTACCAGCTGATGTTATTTTAGATAAAAATATTTTCCGTCAGGCTGATTTTATTGAAACTTCAGTAAATAATGTTAAAAATGCATTGATTGAAGGTGGTATTTTTGTGATAGTCATTTTGTTTTTGTTTTTAGGAAGTTTTCGAACTACGATAATTTCGCTTTTGGCTATACCATTATCTTTATTGGGTGCAATATTGGTAATGAAAGTGTTAGGCTTAAATATAAATACTATGAGCCTTGGCGGTATGGCAATTGCTATTGGCTCGCTGGTTGACGATGCAATTATTGATGTGGAAAATGTGCATAAACGGCTTCGTCAAAATCAACTAAAACCCTTAGGTGAAAGACTATCATATTTTACGGTTGTTTATGAGGCATCAAAAGAAATTAGAGCGTCAATTCTAAATGCAACACTCATAATATTGGTGGCATTTTTACCACTATTTTTCCTTTCGGGGATGGAAGGGCGTATGTTACAACCGCTTGGAATTTCCTTTATCGTAGCATTATTTGTATCACTCATTGTAGCAATGACCTTAACTCCCTTGTTATCAAAAATGATGCTTGCCAATGAAAATTTTCTTACCAAATATGAAAAAGACAAATGGTTGGTTAAAAAATTAACTTTTTACTACGATAAAATACTTCGTTGGACATTGAAACACAAAAAAATTGTGCTTTTTCCAACTCTTGGATTATTTATCATTTCATTATTTGTGTTTTCTACCATGGGCCGCAGTTTTTTGCCTGAATTTAATGAAGGGTCCTTAACACTTTCGGTAGTTACAAAACCGGGAACTTCTTTAGTGGAAAGTAACAAGCTTGGAAACTTAATAGAAACAGAATTATTATCAATACCAGAAATAACGAGTACTGCAAGGCGAACGGGTAGGGGGGAGCTTGATGAACATTCGCAAACAACCAATAGTGCTGAAATTGATGTAAATTTTAATCTTGAAGAAAGAGAAAGGACTGAATTTATGACCGATGTACGGGAAACTTTAGCCAGTATTCCGGGTATTGTTTTTACCGTCGGACAACCACTAGGGCACAGGATAGACCACATGCTCTCAGGAACAAGGGCAAATATTGCCATTAAGCTTTTTGGTAATGATCTGAATAAAATGTTTGTAATCGGAAATCAGGTAAAAAATGCTATTGTGGATATTGAAGGCTTAGTTGATGTAAATGTTGACCAGCAAGTTGAAATACCACAAATTCAGATACGTGCTAATCGTGAAATGTTAGCATATTACGGGATTGGTATTGAGCAGTTTAATGAATATATTGATATTGCTTTTGGTGGCGAAAAGCTCTCTGATATTTATGAAGGGCAACAAAGCTTTCCTTTGATTTTGCGGTTAAATAAAGATTATACAGAAACTATTGAAGGTATCCGTTCGGCATTAATTGATACCCATGATGGTAAAAAAGTACCTTTGGATCAAGTAGCTGATATTGTTTCTATTACTGGTCCAAGTTCAATAAGTAGGGAAAATGTGCAACGCAAAATTGTTATTTCAGCAAATGTTGCCGGGCGTGATTTACGTGGTGTTGTGCAAGATATCCAGAAAAACATAAACAGCACGATTGACTTACCCGAAGGTTATAGAGTTGAGTATGGTGGTCAGTTTGAAAGTGAAGCAAGAGCTTCGCGTACTTTAATGTTAACTTCAATATTGGCAATACTAACGATTTTTCTATTACTATTTCAGGAGTTTAAGGATTTTAAACTGGCAGGAATTATATTGTTAAATCTGCCTTTGGCATTAATTGGTGGTGTATTTTCTATTTACTTTACTTCAGGAATCTTAAGTATACCAGCAATAATTGGCTTTATCACACTATTTGGGATCGCTACCCGAAATGGAATTTTGCTGATATCTAATTATCAAAAATTACAAAATCAAGGTATAACCCTGCATGAAACGGTTATGAAAGGTTCAACTGAACGTTTAAATGCGATATTAATGACTGCTTTAACAGCAGCACTTGCCCTTATTCCATTGGCATTGCAAGGTGATTTATCGGGCAATGAAATTCAAAGTCCGATGGCCAAAGTGATTCTGGGTGGTTTGCTCACATCAACTTTGCTCAATATTTTTATTGTACCAATAGTGTACAGCATTTTAAATAATCGTAGAATTATAAATGGTTCAGATTAATTTTTTTGCCGCTAATGCGCTAATCATTAAAATTCAAGATTATTTTAGGCTGAAGGCCTAATAGCTAAAAGCTCGGGGCAACACCCTGAGTTTTGATAATAAAATGAATTTAAGCCCTGAAAGGGCGAAAGCTAAATAAAACAAAAAATGAAAAGACTTATAATAGTATTCAGTATCATAATAATTAGTTCAACTATTTTTGCTCAAAACAATATCGATAGCGTTTTGGCACAAGTAGAAAAAAATAACACACAACTTTTGGCGCTAAGAAAAAGCAGCGAAGCCAAAAAAATAGCCAATAAAACAGGTATTTATCTTCAAAACCCTGAAATTGGGTTTAATTACCTTTGGGGAAGCCCTTCTGATATAGGAAATAGGGCAGATTTAAGCATTACTCAAACCTTTGATTTTCCAACAGCCTACGGGTACAGAAAACAAATTTCTAATATCAAGAATGAACAGGCAGAGCTTGAATATACCAAACAAAAAATCGCTTTGCTTTTGCAAACCCAAAATCTTTGTTATGATTTGGTTTATACAAATGCTTTGAAGTTGGAATTATCAAAGCGTTTAGATCATGCACGGGATATTGCAAATTCATATAAACTGAAATTTGACTTAGGCGAAACAAATATCCTTGAAAATAATAAAGCACAACTTAATTTATTGAATATCAGTACAGAACTGGAATCTGTTGAAATTGAGAGAATTGCTTTATTATCGGAATTAAGAAGATTAAACGGTGGGATTCCAATTGATTTTAACGATACTGTTTTTCATTCACAGATAATAGCTCTTGATTTTGAAGAATGGTATAAACTGGCAGAACAAAATAACCCTATATTAAATTGGTTAAAGCAAGAAATGGAAATAAGCCAAAAGCAGGTAAAACTAAACAGGGCAATGAGTTTACCTAAACTTCAAGCCGGTTACATGAGCGAAGGACTTACCGGGGAACACTTTAAAGGCATTACACTAGGTTTTTCAATTCCATTGTGGGAAAATAAAAATACCGCAAAACACGCCAAAGCAAATGCAATAGCTGTAGAAAGTATTGAGAAAGACAATAAAATACAGTTCTATAATCATCTAAAAGCGTTACACACCAAAGCAATTGGTTTGCAGAAAAATGCAAATGATTACCGTTTAAACTTACAGAAATTTAATAATTCAAACTTATTAAAAAAGGCTCTGGACAAAGGCGAAATTTCATTAATTGACTATATTCTTGAACTTTCAATCTACTACGAAAGTGTTACAAAACTACTTGAATTAGAAAGGGATTTGAACAAAACTTTTGCTGAATTGAATCGGTATATGTAGTGTTCGTCATCGCGACGAAGAGCCTGCCATAAGGGGAAAGCGATCCCCTATCATTTACTCAGCAGTTTATGAGAAGGAAATAGATCGTTTTATTGTAAATCTTATTTTTTACAAGCTATTTGGTTTTTGAAATAAAAATCTCTCTCAGAGTTATTAACAAACTTATTCACATTTTGTTAACTAGTAGTGCGATTCCTAAATAACACAGGGCAATCGCCTTTAAGATTTTTTATGAAACAAACTTGAACATTTTTATTATATCTGCGCAAATTTGCGTGAATCTGCGGATAAATTTTCTTTTTTTGTCCACAGATTTCTCAGATATACGCAGATGAATCAGAAAGGGCTACTTTTATTTATAATTTTAGTTTTAAAGTTTTAAAAGCGATTGCCCTGCTAAATAACATAGAAAATTTATAAATCTTTTTCCTTTATGCTTCCTTAAAATTATTAACCGTAGCTACGGCTATGCTTGCAAATTTTGCCTTGCCTAAAGAAAAAATCTAAAATAAATTTATACTATGTTATTTAAAAAACGCATTACTAGTCTCTGAAAGGAAATGTCTTATATTTCGATTTTCAATGGCAAACCCTTTTCCGTTCAAGCACTAATTAACTCAAAAAACCAAATAACCACAAAGGTATTTTATGTGAAAAGCCTATTTCTATATTATCAATAGCTAAATAAGCGTTCTCAACACCTGATATTTGATTAAATTTTTTTGATGTCCCGCCAACTTCAAAAGTATATTTCCCATCAACTAAAAAGTCACCTTTTTCGGTATAACTTACTTTTGAAATTGCTGATAGCTGGTTAATAAAAAATGATTCCCGTAAAGAGCCTGTATTTGGTGTTTCACTTAATGCATAATAATGATTTGGATGTGAAAGGTAAATTTTTTCCGGCTTTGCCAATGTTTTATAACCTTTATTTTTTGAATAGAGAAGGCTAATAAGTTCTGCCTCTGAAAGATATTTAAGAAACTCATAAACAATAGTCCTGTTTGTTTCCAGGGATGTGGCAAGACTCGAAATATTAATTTTCATTGGAACGGTTTCACTTATTAAAAATAAAAAGCGTTTCAATTTATTTAATTTTTCAGTATCTAATCCATATATGGTTGAAATATCACTTTCAAGTGTTTCTTTAAAAGTTTGATTAAGTTTGATTAAATAATTCTGTTTGCTTTGCAGGAAAAAAGGATAATAACCATGTTTTAAGTATTGTTGAAATAATGCTAAAGGTTTAAATTTTTCAAGGAACTGTATCGCAATTTCCTCATGATTTTCAAGAAGTTCATTAAAAGATAGTTTTGGCCATTTTATTTTTGTTTCAATTTGTACAAATTCGCGAAACGACAAACCCGATAGTTTATAAATAACTGCCCGGCGGCTTAAATCTGCGTTTCCTGCACTAATATGAAGTAAAGATGAACCACTAAAAACAATTTTCAGATTAGGAAACCGGTCATAAATATTTTTCAACTCAGCTGACCATTTAGGATATTTATGTATTTCATCAATATAAAGAACTTTTCCACCTAGTTTATCAAAATCTTCGGCAAGGGATATTAAATTTTTGTAAGGAAAAAAAACATCATCAACACTAACATATAAACATTCTGTATTTTTGCAGCTTTCTTTTATTTGTTGAAGTATCATGGTTGTTTTTCCTACACCACGTGCACCGGATATGCCAACCATCCGGTCATCCCAGTCTATATGGGTAATGTAATCACGATGGAAGCTTGGTTTTAGCTGTAATAAAAGCTTTCTATGAGTATTATATAGTTGAGAAATCATAGGGGTTCAATATTGTATTTGATAATAATTATAACAAAAATAAGACAGATTTGTTAAAAACACAAACAAATTTAACCATATATTGTTAATTTAATTAACAAAAATGTGTGTAAAATATTATTTTTTCAAACAAAAATAAGGACGTAAACAAAAGTTAGAAAATGTTCAAAAGAGTTTATAGGCTTATATTACATTGTTGAAAAGATATTTCCCAATTCAATTATTTTTCTTAATTTTGTTTCGTAAAATTACGAAATGGCAAAGATTAAAAAAGTAGAAGTCTATACAAAAGAACAGGAGCAAACAGCACGGTTTGCTAAAGCTTTATCACATCCTGTACGTGTGTATATTCTTGAGTTTTTGGCTAAAAAAGCATGCTGTTTTAGCGGTGATTTAGCTGAAATATTGCCAATTGCACGTTCTACTTTATCACAACACCTTAAGGAATTAAAAAATGCAGGCTTGATACAAGGAAATGTAGAATATCCAAAAATCAGATATTGTTTAAATAAAGAAAATTGGCAAAAAGCCCAAGGTTTGTTTAAGTACTTTTTTGAAGAATAAAATTTTTTGCGAACTGTGTTCGTATTATTACGAAATACGAAACATAGTTTAAAATAGGTAGAAAAATCATAATTCAACAATAGTCGCGCAAATCAGTCGGAGTGCGACTTGTTAATAAATATAAAACATGTTATTTACAAAGCTTAACATTGAATGAAGAGAGTCGCGCCCCGACTTTATATAAACTCAAAATAATAGAAAAATGGAAATAAAAGTATTAGGGACAGGTTGTCCAAATTGCATTACACTCGAAAAAAGAGTGCAGAGGGCTGTGAAAGAATCGGGAATTATAGCTAATATCTCAAAGGTAGAAGACATTGAAAAAATAATGGAATATGATGTCATGTCAACCCCGGCATTGGTTATTGATGAAAAGGTAATGATAAAAGGGCGAGTTCCTTCGGTTGACGAAATCAAGGAATTATTAAGTAATAAGATTATTTCTTTTAATAGGAAATAATAATCCCAAATTAATATTAACCCTAAAAAACATCATCAAATGAAAAATCTATTTATCATTTCTACACTAATTGTATTTTCAATTAGCAGTATGTCTTTTAATTTTTCTAATAATCAGGTGAACACTGATATGAAAAAGAATGAGTTTGGTTCTAAAAAAGTAGAGATCTATTATTTTCATAATGCAAGAAGATGCGCTACTTGTCAGGCTGTTGAAGATGTAACTAAAAAAGCACTTAAGGAATTGTATCCTGAAATGACAAAAAGTGGAAAAATTGTTTTCCTGTCACTGGATATTGCACAAAAGAGTAATCAAGCTCTGGTTAAAAAGTATAAAGTATCTGGTCAAACACTGTTATTTATTTCAAATTCAAAAAAAGTAAACCTTACCAATGATGCATTTATGTATGCACGTAGTAATCCTGATAAACTGAAAACAAAAATCAAGAAAACGGTTGATAAAATATTGAATTAAGGATGGAAATATTACAATCACTACTGGAAAATTCGCAACTACCTTTATTGTCAGCTTTTGTGCTCGGGCTTATGACTGCGGTAAGTCCTTGTCCTTTAGCCACAAATATTACAGCCATTGCTTATGTAAGTAAAAATATTGAAAACAGAAAAACAGTCTTTATAAATGGACTGATATATACTTTGGGCCGTGCAATTACTTATACCGGCATAGGCCTTTTGTTTTATTTAGGGGCAAGTGAGTTTCAAATTTCCGGTTTTGTTCAGGAATGGGGTGAAAAACTTTTAGGTCCACTTTTAGTGATAATTGGTGTTATAATGCTTGATATCATAAAAGTTAAATTCCCTGGCTTAACAGGTTTGAACGAAAAATTGGAAAGGAAAAGCCGTTCTGGCATTTGGTATGTTTTGTTATTAGGGATTGTGTTCGCATTGGCTTTTTGCCCATACAGTGGGGTATTGTATTTTGGAATGCTAATACCAATGACTATTTCAAGTGTTTCGGGGCTGTATTTACCTTTAATTTTTGCCATAGCCACCGGCTTGCCGGTTATTGTTTTTGCATGGATTATTGCTTTTACTGTGGGCGGAGTAGGAGCTATTTACAATAAAATAAAAACGGTTGAAATTTGGTTTAGGCGAGTTGTAGCCGTTATTTTTATTGGTGTAGGACTTTATTATATGACTTTCTTGTTTTAAACCTTAATAATAATATAAAAATGGAAAATTCACTCGGTTTTATTGGAGGGGGCAGAATAACCAATATTTTTCTGCAAGCTTTTAATAACAAAAACATTAGTTTAAAAAACATTTGTGTTTTTGATACTAATAAAAAGGTATCTAAAAAATTAAAGCAAAAGTTTCCCGAAATCAGTATTTCAGATTTAAAAACGGCTGTTTCGCAAGAGATTGTATTTATTGCGTTGCATCCACCGGCTATAATGGAAACACTTGCTACAATTAAAGAGTTTTTAAACAAAAACTCAATTATCATTTCGTTAGCCCCCAAAATTACGATTAAAAAAATATCCCAAACACTTGGAAATAAAAACATTGTTCGTTTAATTCCAAATGCTACTTCGGTTATTAACGAAGCTTACAATCCCGTATGTTTTGCACCTGAAATTGAACAAAAGCCAGAGCTAATGAAGATATTGTTAATTCTAGGGAAAACTTTTGAAACAGAAGAACATAAATTAGAAGCCTATGCGATGATGTCTGCCATGCTACCTACCTACTTCTGGTTCCAGTGGTATGAAATGATAGAAATTGCACAACAAATGGGTTTATCGGAAACAGAGAGCTTTGAAACAGTTGAAGAAACACTTATTTCTTCATTAAATACAATGTTTAAATCGGGACTAAACCAACAACAAGTGATTGATTTAATCCCTGTTAAACCAATTGGCGAACACGAAAATGAAATCAGGGAAATTTATCGTGATAAATTGATTGCTTTGTTTAACAAGATAAAGTCATAGATAAAAACTAATATATGTAAACGTTTCAATATACTTGTAAAAACAGCCTACTAATCCTATAACGTACAGACTAACAATGATTTATAAGTACATATGATAGTTTCATAAAACCTTGTCCATGAGCACTTTATCTAAAGTTTATAATTTAAAATCTATAATTTAACAGAGTATTAATTATTTAATAAATATGGCTTAAATAATGTTTGAGTGGTTACAAAATATTGCCGACTGGTTTGTATTTGTCATTCTTAATTTATCAGAAGAAAGTCATCTTGCCCAGGCATTGAACTTTTTCATTTACGATAGTGTTAAAATTTTACTTCTGTTATTTATTGTCATTTTTTTGATGGGTGTTGTCAATAGTTACTTCCCTGTTGAAAAAGTTCGTAATTACTTGTCCCGTAAAAAGTTATATGGATTTGAATACTTGACAGCTTCCTTGTTTGGGGTCGTAACCCCCTTTTGTTCATGCTCATCTGTTCCATTATTTATTGGCTTTGTAAAGGGGGGGATCCCGCTAGGTGTGACTTTTGCCTTTTTAATAACTTCACCCTTGGTTAATGAAGTAGCCATTGGTCTTTTTATTGGGTTGTTTGGTGTTAAAACTACTGTTATTTATGTAGTTAGCGGTGTTGTACTTGGAACGGTTTCAGGTATGATTTTACAAGCATTTAAGCTGGATAATTATTTGACAAGCTGGGTAAAGAAAGTGCAACAGAATTCAGAACAGGAAAGTGAGGCATTTCAATCTGGAGTTATAGCCTTTCGTGATCGTTTACCTTTGGTTTGGCAGGAAGCATTAAAAATTTTAAAAGGAATTTTGCCCTATGTTTTAATCGGAATAGCAATTGGCGGAATTATGCATGGTTATGTTCCCGAAGACTTTTTTGAACAGTACATTGGTAAAGACAATCCTTTTGCTGTACCAATTGCGGTTATTCTTGCGGTACCTATGTATGCCAATGCTTCCGGAATATTACCCGTTGCACAGGTATTGGTAGCAAAAGGAATTCCTTTGGGTACTGCCATTGCTTTTATGATGGGCGTTGTGGGCCTTTCCTTACCGGAAGCAATGCTCTTAAAAAAAGTAATGACAATGAAACTTATCGGAATCTTTTTTGGTGTAGTAACTATATGTATCATCATTTCCGGGTTTGTATTTAATGTGATTTTCTAATATTTGTTCACTTTGTTGTATTTTAGAGTTTTAATTTTAAAGTTTATCAAATATGCACGAAATTGAAATATTAAAAGATGTCGTTATTATATTTGGTCTTGCCAGCATTATCGTTTTCCTTTTTAATAAGTTCAAATTACCTTCTGTTATTGGATTTTTAGCAACAGGTATAATTGCTGGCCCTTATGGTTTTGGGCTAATATCTGATATAGAAATCATTGATATTTTAGCTGAAATTGGTGTTATTCTTCTTTTGTTTACAATTGGTATTGAATTTTCAATTAAGAAGTTGGTTAAAATTAAAAACATTGTTTTTATAGGTGGTGGATTACAGGTAGGATTGACTATTCTAACGGTTATTTTCATTCTTTATTTTTTCGAAGTTTCATACAATAAAGCGGTGTTTTCTGGATTCTTAGTTGCTTTAAGCAGTACTGCTATAATTTTAAAAGTGTTACAAGAAAAAGATCAGTTGGATACACATCATGGAAAAATTGGATTTGGGATATTAATTTTTCAGGACTTAATTATTGTACCCATGATGTTGCTTGTCCCATTTTTATCAGGACATTCAACAAATATTGTCACGGAGCTGGGTTTAATGCTCATAAAATCATTAGCCCTTGTTGGAGTTACTTTTGTGTTTGCACGATGGATTGTTCCTTATATATTACATCAAATAGCGTTGAGTAAAAGCCAGGAACTATTTCTAATTGCCATTATAGTTATTGGATTTGCTGTTGCTAGTTTTTCGGCATGGTTAGGTTTATCACTTGCTTTGGGTGCATTTTTGGCCGGCCTGGCTATATCAGAGTCAGAGTATAGCCATCATGCTTTTGGAAACATTATTCCTTTTCGGGATATTTTCACCAGTTTCTTCTTTGTTTCAATAGGGATGTTACTTAACCTGGGCTTTTTTTCATCAAACATTCTAATCATAGTTATTGCAGCTATTTTATTAGTTCTTATCAAGTCGATACTTATCGGGTTTGTGAGCTTTGTACTGGGTTTTCCTTTTAAAATTGCTTTACGTGCAGGCTTAATTATGGCACAAATTGGTGAATTCTCTTTTATTTTGGCAAAAATTGGGCAAAGCAATAATCTTATAGATGATTATTACTATCAACTTTTTTTGGCAGTTGCCATATTAAGTATGAGTTTGACCCCTATTTTCATTATGTTTTCTAAACCCATTGTTTTATTTGTTGGGAAAATCCCTATGCCTGCTGTTTTTCGAAATGGTTTTAAAAAGTTACCCGACCCTAATATTCCGCATATTAGCGAACACACCATATTAGTTGGTAAAAGAACACAAGTTGGTAGCTTAATGAAATCTCTGAAACTTGTCGATATTCCTTATGTTATTATTGATGTGGATGCTGATCGGGTCCGGTCTTTACAAAATGAAGGTATTAATGCCGTATATGGTCATGCACAATACGAATCGGTTTTAGAACATGCCAGTATTAAAGATGCAAACAATATGCTTTTATCTGTTGGAGGAACGGCTGAAAATGCAAGTATAATAGCAACAGCAAAAAGTCTTAACCCTAATATAAATATAATTGTAAGAACAAAATTTATTGAAGATTTAGACCATTTATATAAAGTTGGTGCTGATTATGTTATACCTATTGAGTTTGAAACGGCATTAGAAATGTTCTCAAAAACCTTAAATAATTATTTGGTTCCTCACGAAGAAATTGAAAAAACACTCGGACTAATTCGTTCAGAAGGGTATAAAGCGTTACGTATCGAATCCAATATTAAAACAAAAACGGAAATACATATTCCTGATTTTGAAATTTCAAGCTTAATTATTCATAAAAACTCTGTTGCTTATAATAAAAGCATAAAAGAACTTGATTTAAGAAAAAAAACAGGAATTACCATATTAGCTGTTAAAAAGCAAGATAAGATTTTAACAAACCCTAAGGCAGATACTATTTTAGAAAATGGGGATACAATTTACACACTTGGTAATCACTTTAATACATCATGTATAAATGAAATTTTTAAGCATAGTTAGTTTCCATAAACAACCAATTAAACATACTGTTAGTGACGGCGTGGCTTTTAAATTAAAGCTGAACAATATTATTACATTATATTGTTTGCTAGAAATCCACACCGTGACTTTGCAGATTTAAAGACATAATTAAAATTGATTTGATAAAAAATCGTTAATATTGTAAGCTGTATTATGCATAAATATTAACTTTTTTAATATTTATGCATAATGAAGGCTTATCCCGATATAGAAAATCTTGGTGTTTCGGTAATTTGAACCTCTTAGATGTACTTTATCGGGGTAATCAGACACTTTATTTAATTATAAATTAGCCCTTCGATTTTACTTAGTAACTTCGTTCTGGGTGAAATTAAAGATTTAAATTAAGCAAATGAACAAATTATATAGCTTATTAATAACAATTGGTTTTGGTTTATTACCCTTTTTCCTTACTGCACAGGCCAATAAGGTTAATCCTAACGGATATAATAAATTTTATTACGGTAACGGGCAAATTTCCAGTGAGGGTTTAATGCGCAACGGAAAGCCTGATGGTTACTGGAAAACATATTATGTTAACGGAAAAATGAAATCAGCAGGGCTACGTAAAAACTTTGAATTGGATAGCACCTGGGCATTTTATGATGATAAAGGGAACTTCACAAAAAAAATTAATTATAAATACGATAAGAAAAACGGGTTTTATATTGTTTTTAAATTAGTTAAAGATTCTGTCAAAAGAAATATCATAAAATCAAAAGAGTTGTATGTGAATGATTTAAGGCAGGGTTTTTCAGAATATTATTATAATGATGGGAAACTTCATGAGAAAATCACTTTTGTTGATAACCAAAAACAGGGAGAAGGAATTGAATATAGCCCGGAGGGGAATATAATTACATTATTTAAGTTTCGACATGATATAATGGTGGCCAAAGAACGGGTAAACCGTTATAACAGGCATGATGAAAAACAAGGTACATGGAAAGAATTTTACGCAAGCGGAAAATTAAAAAAGGAAAGTTACTATAAAGAGGGCTTTTTGCATGGCTACGTAAAATCCTATAATGAAAAAGGAAGAGCTTTGTCTTCAGAGCGATATGTTAATGGTAAACTTTATGTTGAAAAAATTACAGCAAAAACAAAAGTTGATTTTCGAAAAGAATACCATGATAATGGAAAGCTTAAAACAAGTGGAGCTTTCCGAAAAGATAAACCGGTTGGGGTTCATAGGGAATATTCTGCAAAAGGAAAAGTTACCGCGGCGAAAACATATAGTTCTAAAGGCTGGGTTATGGCCAATGGTATTGTCGACAAAAAAGGAAAAAGACAAGGAAAATGGAAATATTACTTTAAAAGTGGAAAAATTAAAGTAACAGGTAATTACCGGAATGGCAGAAGGGTAGGAGATTGGAAATTTTATTATGAAAATGGGAAGAAAGAACAAACCGGAACTTATAACAGTAAAGGCAGACCCGAAGGGTTATGGAAATGGTATTTTGAAAGTGGTAACATGTTGCGTGAAGAAGAACTTACCAATGGCAAGCTTGATGGTGAATATGTTGAATATGCAGAGGATGGCACTATTGTAGCCAAAGGTTTGTACGTTGAAGGCTTAAAGGAAGGTGCCTGGTATTATCATTTAGGTGATATTGTTGAAGAAGGCAATTACAAAGCCGATATGAAAGATGGTGAGTGGGTCCATCATTACTCAAATAAAGAAAAACAGTTTGTTGGCCGGTATATTGATGGTGAAGAAAATGGGGAACACAAATATTTTTATACCAATGGAATTATAAAAATAAAAGGTGATTATTCAATGGGTAAAAGACATAACCAATGGAAGTTTTTTAGCGAAGAAGGAATATTAAGGACAACTATAACCTATCGTCTTGGAGAAGAACAAAAAATTGACGGCAAAACAATTGAAAGAAAAGCAAAGAAGAGTTAAGGATAGTGTCTCAAAATATATAATCAAACGTTTATTTGTAAAATTTCAAACACCTTTATTTACATGCTTCCTCGCCCTAAAGAGACGTGGCTATTGATTTACAGTTATTTATAAACACCTTTACATCAAATTCAAATTCAGGTTACTGGTTACCAATTACTAATTTCCTAAAAATTACACCCTCATACCAATCACAAGAATATCATCAATTTGTTTGTAGGTTTCACCATTTCCATCAATGTGTGCCTGCCATTCATCAATAAATTTCTCAAGCACAGCTTTTTGTTCGTATACTGGTTTTTGGTGATTTTCTAATAAAATATTTCTAAATCGTTTTGCCATAATTTTTGAACCTCGTTCGCCACCAAACTGATCTACATAACCATCAGAAAAAATGTAAAAGTTATCGCCTTTTTTTAGATCAACAATATGGTTTGTAAATGATTCTTTTTCTTTAATATAAATACCAATTGGCATCCGGTCAGCATCATATTTTATTAATTCATTATCCCTGATTAGATACAAAGAGTTAAACGCACCGGAATATTCAAGTTGCAAATTATCATAATCAATAATACATAAAGCCAGGTCCATACCGTCTTTTGCTTCATTATCTTTTCCTGTTTGTCGGAGTGAGTTTTTTATACTATCTCTTAATTCATTAAGGATGAGGTTGGCGTGCACTGTGTCGAGTTTATTAACAATCTCGTTAAGGAATGATACCCCCAGCATACTCATAAAAGCTCCGGGAACACCATGGCCTGTACAGTCAGCTGCTACTATAATTGCTTTATTATCTTTTCGTGTTGCCCAGTAAAAATCACCACTTACAATATCACGTGGCCTAAATAACACAAAATGTTCATTTAACAAATCATCTAACAACTCATTTGGAGGTAAAACAGCTTCCTGTATACGGCTGGCATATTGAATACTGGCCATAATGTGTTTTTGCTGATCTGCAATTTGGTCATGTTGCTCCGTAATTTCATTTTTTTGTTGTTCCAGTTCAACATTTTGCATCCTGATTTCCTTGGTCCTTTCAGCCACAATTTGTTCCAGGCGCTCTTTATCTTTCTTTAAACGGCGGGTATTAACTTTTACAATAAACCATATAAAAACGATTGCAAGAATAACATATGAAATAATTGCCCAAATTGTTCTATACCAAGGTGCTAAAATTGTAAATTCAAAAGCAGCAACATTACTTTCTGTTCCATAAATATTTTTTGCCTTAACTTCAAAAACATAATCACCTTCGTATAAATTGGTGTAGGGAAATTTAGTTTCCGTAGTCCATTTTGACCACTTTTCATTATAACCAATTAAACGATAACTATATAGTGATTTTTCTTCAAATTCATA
The DNA here is from genome assembly GCA_039714415.1 of Bacteroidota bacterium. Classification (GTDB taxonomy): domain Bacteria; phylum Bacteroidota; class Bacteroidia; order Bacteroidales; family NBLH01; genus NBLH01. Next base: position 6,652 of record JBDLJL010000090.1, on the reverse strand, counting down.
AAATGTTGATGAATATTCAAAAGTAATTTCATTGTTTTTAAATTCAAGAACAGGTATTAATTCATTATTCTGAGTTAATGAAACAAGAATTCCTGAGTCAGAATCATGTTTAAAAATACCATTAAACAATACAGAATCATTTTTAGTACGCACACTGTTAATTAGTGCATTAAAAACAGCATTATAATCTTTCACCTGGTCTTTATCAAACTTATAGAGGCCTTTGTCATTAGCTATCCATGTATAATTATCTTCGTGGTAGATGACATGAGGTATTTTATTTGGTAGAATTTCTGAGAATGCTTTTTCCTGTTCAAATTGGCCGGATTCAGTTTCTGTTAGCTTAATAACGCCCTCCCATTTACTTTTCTTTTTACTATTAGAATAAAGTCCTAACCAAAAAGTACTATTATCTTTACTAAGGTTGTAAACCCCCAAATCTTTATTTGAAAACTCTTCACCAAACTTTATGTATGGCAAAACCTTATTATATTGTTTGTCGTAAACAAACAGGCCCTTTCCGGTGGCAAAAACAATATCTTCGTCAATATTATAGACATCATTGCCAGTACCAAATAATTTAAGGCCTTGGGTTGTGTCTATCATTGTTATTTTTGGTGAAAATAGATGATCTGCCAAAATGACTCCTGATACCGCAGTACCTAAATAAACTTCTCCTCCATTTCCTTCATATATACTACTGATTGTATTATTAATTGAATCATTTCTACCTAAAAACTTCCATTTATTCTTTTTTTCATTATACTGATATGCCCCCACACCATCACTATACCCCACATATAGTTTCTCAGGAGTTGATGGCGACTGATATAATTTAAGAACATAACCACCGGGTTTTAATATCTTGGCAGAATTGCCCATGATTTCAAACACACCTGTATTAGTACCTACTAGTAGCCTGGAATCATCCCCGGTAACAGGTATAAATTTCTGAAAAGTCCAGGATTCAAAATTTAAATCAGTTATTGGGTTAAATTGTAAAAAACCATCACTGGTTTGTTCAGAATAGTAAACACCAAGGCTTGTTGCTGCATATATAGTATTGTTAAAGCGGATAATATCTGCTACCACACCTTCCAGTCCATTTATCTTATTCCACATTCTAAAGGGACTATTAATATTAGCATTAAAAATACCATTCTGATTAGTTGTGAACCAAAGATTTCCTTCATTGCTTTCATCTACATATATTGACAACACCATTTGATCAGGTAAACCACTATTTTCATTTAAGTGCTCAAGAACTTTCCCTTCTTTATTGAAAATAATAATACCGTTGGCAAGGGTAGAAATAGCAAAACGGCCATTTGACAAAGCAACACCACCATATGAATAACTAGCTTGTACAAGGTCACTTGCCTCATTCTTAAATGCTTCTATTGATGGTTCTTCATCCTCCGGATTAAACAGGAAAAAACCATCTTCACGGGTAACAATTAGAATTTGTTCCCCGTCAAAAGGTAACATAACATAAATTTTATTATTGGCAAAACGCTCCCCACCGGGAATAAGTTCTAAATTATTGTTTTTTAGTACCATAAGGCCTTTGCCCTTTTCCCTGACATAAAACTTATTATAGATATCAAATGATATATGAAACGAGCTTTCCGGTTCATAAACGATGATTTCACTTTTAATTTTTTCCAAATTTGTTATGTCAAGTGGCAGTTTATAACTAAATATTTTTTCTGCACTCCTAAAAACTACCCGGTCGCCAATGGTGTGAACACCCCTTATTGCATTAAAGTCTGCATCGCCAGGATTATAAATACTATATAAGTTAAAGAAATTTAAAGAACCCAAAGAATCCGGGAGCATCATACCAAATTGTTGAAAAGCGCCAATATATAATGTTCCCAGCTTATCCTTTGCTAAGGATTGTACGGTAACTGTATCATAAAGTGTCCATTTTGCACCATTGTATTCCAACAATCCATGGTTGTTTGCAAAATACATAACACCCCTGTTATCTTTTACAATTCCCCAGTTTTGGTCATGTGCACCATATGCTTCTGCTGGATAGTTTTTTATAAAAGGAAGACCGTTTTCGTTAATTTGTCCATAAAGGAAGGATGGAATAATGAGAAGAATGATTATATAAAAATATTTGTTCATTACTAATTAATTTGGTTTGTTTCTGGTATTTCTTGTTATTTAAAGGTAAAGATAAGTTTTTAGTTCATAAAATGACAAATTTTACAGGCTATTTATTTTTCATAAGATCGGATTGTAACCAAAAAGAGCTAATAAAAACCGATTCTTTTATTAGCTCTTTTCTGAATGAATTCTCTTATTAACCTAATGGGCAGATTCTTGATTTGACTCTGATTTTGCCCCCGCAAGCTCTTTAACCAAGGCTTTTAGCTCATTCATTTCTGACCTCAAATCCTGAACATCATTTACCTCTGCACTTAATGTTTCATTCTTTTTTTCAAGTTGATTAATCCTTTTTTCTAATTTTTCAATTATTTTTTGTTGTTCTTTTATGGCTTCAATTAATATTGGTGTAAATTTAATATAATCTACCGATTTATAACCATCAATATCTGTTCTAACAAGTTCAGGAAAAACCTTTTCAACATCTTGTGCAATAACTCCAATCTGCTTTTTATCAGAAAAGCTTCTGTTTTTAAATTCTTTGTATTTCCAATAGTAATACTTACCATTAATTTTAGATAATTTTTTAATTGGATTGTCGATTTCTGAAAAATTATTTTTCAACCTGATATCAGATACGTCAGTTAAAGTTCCGGTATATTCTAAATCACCATTTATCCTAACTAGGTTATTATCAAACTCTCCATAAATAAGATTACTAGAACCAATGCGAAGCCTGTTTGATTCTGTTCTCGGAGCATCCCATGCTGCCCTGCCTGCATTAATGCCAAGAAATACATTATTACTACCATTTACCCAGGATCCGGCAGTGCGCCCAATATAGGTATTGTTATCCCCATTTGCTTGCAGTGCAACCTGATCACCAATATATACATTGTATGTTCCAGAGCCTCCCTGGGTACCTACTGAAAACCCGATCATGGTATTTTGATGTCCAACAAACTGACTTCCAGCACTATTTCCTATAAAAACATTCCTATAACCATCAGAATCTTGCCCACTATTATTACCAACAGCCACAATACTGGATATTGAAGAATACTGTGTATTTTTTATTCCATCTCCAGCATTTGTTCCAAGGAATATACAATTACTAACACTGGTAGAACCTTCTCCTAAGTTTATTCCTGCGTTCTTACCAATAAACATAGAACTACTTACTGGTATATTTGTTAGCATACCTGTAAGTGCATTATCTCCCATAATCACCGATGAGGTTATAGTAGAAGTTACATCCGAAGCACAACTATTTCCAATAGCAACATTTTGACTCGATCCTGTAGCACTCTGGACCGAGCTATTACCTATAAAAACATTGTTTGATCCGAATGTGTTTGAATAGCCAGTTTTATATCCTAAAAAAGTATTATTGGTTCCTATCTTATTTGAAAAACCACTTTCATAACCTAAAAAAAGGTTATAAAGCCCAGTGGTTAACGCCCCACTGTTATGGCCAATAAAGTAATTGTCTTTTCTCAGGTGCATAAAGTTTTGTAAACCTGTAGTAGTCCCAATTTTACCAACAGCAAATCCGGCAGTACTGGTTTCATCAATATATACCCGGGTACTATCAGGAGTAACAGAGAAGAAGTTTTCTATGTCCCCGGCAGCTTTTTCAGTACCAATTCTACCTACGGTAAAACCACCCCCTGTAGCTTTTAAACCCGATATGGTTTCATCAATAATTATTTCTACATTGTTTGGGAGAACGGAAAAAATATCACCCCCGGTTGCTTTTTCGGTTCCAATACGACCAACCGTGAAGCCACCCCCTGTAGCTTTTAATTGCTGGTCATCAACAAAAATTTTCACCCCACCAGGGTAAACAGCAAAAACGGTTTGACCCAAGTCATTTTTAACCTCAAAAATAGGTACATTTGGATCTGATTTTATACTTTTTTCATTTTCTTCATCCTGGGAAAAAGCATTATAAGTAGTGCTAATAAACAGGAGAAAAACAAGAAAAAGAACTTTATTTAAATGTTTCATGACAAAAAGATTAAATTTTGGTTTTATAAAAACTGGCTCAAAAACTTACTGTTTGAATACTTTTTTACTGATAAACTGGTTTTCCGTAAAAACTTTAACAATATAATAATCTGAACTGGCATTAAAACTTAATTCTGTTGAAGATGAACTGTTTAAACCCTTACTATAAACAAGTTGTCCAAGTAAGCTGTAGATTTCTGCTTTTTCAAGCTTAATATTTTTATCTGAACGAATGATAATATTACCCTGATCAACAATAATATCAATATCATCAACATTGAGTTTATCATCAATTGACATTACTGATTTGTCACCGGCCGTAAAATCCGAAAAGCTTGTAACAGTTCCGCCAAATTGGTTTAATGAAGCCTGGTTTAATGTAGTCCACTGACTTCCATCCCATTGCGCACCCCATATGTTTGATTCTGTTCCCTGGATATCTTCATTAGTATATAAAAAACTTACATCACACGAAAAGTCTGTAATCCCGGTTTGCGAAACAGTCCAGTACCGGTTAATATAATCAGCAGGACTTGAATTTTCAGGATGAACTTCATTTTTAACATTTATAGAAACAATAGCATCAGTATATGTGCCAGAGCTGAATGTTAAGCTTGCAAGCGAGTAGTCTATGGTTGTTCCGCTAGTATCACCAATAGGGAACAGGTATATTCCATCTCCGGTAATTTTTCTTTTTAGGGCACCGGTACCATCAGCAACAACCATCGTGGTAGGAGAAAATGTGCCGGTAATAGCCGCAGCACTTCCAATAGTTAGGTTGTTGTTTACCAAGTTTAATGTTCCGGAGTTTAAAATTAAGCCGGTATTAACACTAACATCCGTTAATAAACTAATACCTGCTGTGCTGCTTAACGATAAAGTTGCAAATTCTATGGGTGAAGTACCACTAATTTCATAAGGAATATCACCAATAAAATTAAATGTTCCCGTAAAAGAAGCATTTGGTGAATTATTTACCAGGTTTGCATTAATATCTACTGTTCCTGCCACGGCTAAATTAAAGTTGGCGGCATCACCTATTATTACTTGCTGTGCTTTTGAAACTTGCAAGAAAACGAATAAACCTGCAAATAAAAAAGTATATTTTAAGAATGAACGTATCATAATTTTATTTTTTATGTTAAATACAATTTAGAGTTTGTCTCTAAATTGAGTTTCTATTGTAATAGTCATCTGACGACTTTGTTAAATAGATGATAATAATCTATTAGTTTTGTACATATCTGATAATAGAGTCGTCTGATGACTTTATGAACAAACACTATTTAGCAGATTCACTTTTTGATTCTTTGGTTGCACCGGCAATTTCTTTTACCATTGCTTTCAACTCAGTCATTTCAGCTTTTAGTGCATCAATTTCAGATACTTGCTGTGATAATGTGTTGTTCTTTTCTTTTAATTCTTCAATTTGTTTTTGTTGCTCTTGTATTGCTTTTATTGCGATGACTCCAAAATCTGCATAATTAAGGCCTAAAAAGCCATTATCATTTTGTTTGACAAGATCAGGAAATAATAATTGAACATCTTGAGCAATAAAACCAATGGATTTTTTTGATTTATCATCTGCGTGCTTCAACCGATAACTAACCACTTTCAGTTTTTCAACTTTGTCTAACAAAAATTCATCGAGAGGGGCAATATCTTTCTTTAAACGACTATCAGAAGTTGCAACATAGTTACCAGTTGCATCATCCCAGTATCCCACATTTGTACCATTAAATGATAAACTAAGGTCATTAGTTCCTATTTCCCATGCCCACACATTAGCATTTCCATCATTTTCAATAGCAAGCCCTTCTTCACCTGTTCCAATCTGTTTAATATGAAGATTAGCAGATGGGGCAATATTATTAATTCCTACCAGATCGCTTGTAAAGTTTCCAAAAATTAGGGGTGTTGTAATATTTGTCGAATTTTCGATCAGTAAAGTATTAGAAGACTTTAATGAATAACCAGAAAGGTTACCAACCAGTACATTGCCTGAACCTGTGGCTGCACGACCAGCAGCAGTGCCAATGTATACATTATTAGAACCTGCATAACTATAATAGCCTGCTTCAGCACCTAAATATGTATTATTACTACCGGTACTTGTTTGTCCAGAGCTATAGCCAAAAAATGCACGATTAAGGCCATCAACACCTGAAGCACCACTATTATAGCCTACACATGTATTATACCCTCTGGAAACAGCATTTTTTCCTGCCTGATAACCTAAAAAGGTACTGAAATTACCATCAATATTTTCAACACCAGAGCTTGTCCCTACAAAAGTATTAAAACTTCCTTCTGTATTAGAGAAGCCAGAGTTCTCACCTATAAAAACATTTCTATTTCCAATAGTGTTTGCGTATCCTGACTGGAATCCAAGGAATGTATTACTTGTACCCCCAGTATTAGCCAAACCACTTTCATAACCTAAAAATAAATTGTAAAGGCCAGTTGTTAACTTTCCACTATTATGCCCAATAAAATAATTTTCTTTTCTTAGGTGCATAAAATT
>JBDLJL010000089.1:0-22463 GCA_039714415.1 Bacteroidota bacterium | reverse complement strand
GTTTATTACAATCCAGCCGGTTTAACTAAACTTTCTGATGGATTGCATTTATCAATAAGTAATCAGACTTTGGGGCAAACAAAAAATGTAGTAAATGATTTTAACTATTTAAATGGTACTCCGGTTGATTATCAGGGTGACGTTTCTGCACCTATGTTCCCTGGTTTTTATGCTGCTTATAAAACAGGTAAAGTAGTATTCTCATTTGGTTTTAACCCTATTGGTGGAGGGGGTAGTGCTGACTTTGCTGCTGGTTTACCATCAATAGAAATGCCTGCTTCTACATTAGTTCCTAGTTTTGCAAGTCAGGGAATGGATGTTACTGGTTATTCATTAAGTATGAACTTTTCCGGAACTTCTGTATATTTTGGTTTCCAGGCTGGTGTAAGTTATGAAATAAACGATATGCTTTCAGTATACGCTGGTGGACGCTATATAATGGCCAAAAACACTTACAAAGGTGAAATAAAAGATGTTATGGTTTCATCTACATCAAAAGGTGATATGGCACCGGGAGCTTATTTAACAAGTCTTGCCGGAGACGCTACTGCAGGTGCTACTGCCGCTACAGGTGGTGGTGATAATTTACAAGCTGCTTTTGATGCCGGTTTGCTTGATCCAGCATACCCAATTAATGGTGTAACTGATCCAGAGGGGGCTGTTACAGGTGGCTTACTGGCATTAGGATATACACAAGCCGAGATTAATGGTATGGATATGGGTGATGCTCAAACTAGTTTCTATACTTCTGCTGCGATTTTAACTGGAACTGCTGCCCAATTAACTGCGATGTCACCTGTTGTTGCGGCTCAAACTGCAGACCAAGAGGCAGATGTGGAACAAACCGGTAGTGGTTTTACTCCGATTGTTGGTGTTAACCTTAGCTTAATGGAAGATAAGTTAAATATTGGTATTAAATATGAATTTAAAACGAACCTGGAATTAACCAATAATACTACAAGTGATGTTACTACCAAGTGGGACATGGCTGGTCAACCAACAGGATCTATGTTCTCTGATGGAGAAATAATTAATGCTGATATGCCAGCCATGCTTTCTATTGGTGTAAGATATGAGCTTATGGAAGGTTTAAATGTTCATGCTGGTTTCCATACTTATTTTGATAAACAAGTAGGTTGGATAAAAACGGTTAATGATATAGACTATACAGCAGAAGATTTTATCGATAAAAATTCAATGGAATATGCTCTTGGTCTGGAATATAATATTAATGAGAAACTTTTGGTAAGTGCAGGATGGCTTGGAACTAATACAGGGGTTAATGATTTGTATCAATCTGATTTATCATATAGTATAAATACTAACTCGTTTGGTGCGGGTGGTGCTTTTGCTATTAATGATATGATTACCATTCAGTTAGGTGGTTTTATGACAATGTACCAGGATGCTACTGTTGCAAAAGAATATAATTTAGGAGATATGGTGCCTTATAATGAAACTTATAAAAAATCTGCATGGGGTATAGGTGTAGGCCTTGACTTCACATTTGGTGGAAAATAGAAAATATTTTAATTAAATAAATTTAAACCTGGCAGCTTTTTAAAACCTGTCAGGTTTTTTTATAATTTATTTTTATTTTTAGCGTTTGTAGTACAATTAAAACACATAAAAAGTAAGGCAGCCAAATGGTTGTCCATTGTTTTGGTGTCAAGTTAAGTATGGTGTTTCAGATTAATTTTTATATTTTATTATAATTAAAATAATAATATTTCGGTGCGCTGCACCTTTAAAATATATACAATTATAGTTTCTACAAATATTATGGTGCTCTGCACCAAATTCAAATAACAAGCGGCAGAGCCGCGAAATATTTGTAGTATTTAAAGATATGATTATAGACTAAGGTGCAGCGCACCGAAATATTTTTAATAAATAATAAAATATTTACATAAGCATATTCTTTTTATTTGAGTCAAAGCTGCTTACCCGAAATTTGATGTTTTACTTGACATTAATATCAATACAGCAATATAACAATACAGCAATATAACAATATAGCAATTCAGCAATATATAACAATATGAAACCTTTATTTATAGTAGTTTTTTTATTTGTTTTTAGTTTGGTAAGTATTTCTCAAACTATTGAAAACCCAAACTTTGCCATGGCCAGCCATCCGATGAAGGTGACTAAGGTGGAGTACCTTGAGCTAAGTACAATAATTGAATTAGCCATTGAAAATCAATTACTTACTGGTTCATTTTGTGCTGATAAAAATATTTTTGTACAGGATGTGATTAGTGGTTTAAAATTTCAACTTGCATCTTCAAAGGGAATTCCTGTTTGTCCGGCAAGTTATAAATTTAAACAAGTTGGTGAAATACTTACATTTCAACTTTATTTTCCAAAAATAAGCCCGGCTTTTAAATATCTAACTTTGGTGGAGGATTGCAATAATAATTGTTTTTCAATAGTAGGTATTATTTTAGACAATGAATTTAACAAAGAAATTAACCTGGCTTATGATTATTATGAAAAAGGCAAACTTGATTTTGCTTTAGCTGCTTTTCAACAAGCAATTGAAAATCATGTAGAATATCCGTTTGGATTCCTTTACCTGAACGTAATTCAAATTTTCTCAGAGAAAGGGGATATTGCAAATGCTAAAAAGTGGTATAATAAATTAAAGAACTCAATGTTCAAAGATAAACAACAAGTATTAGCACGGCTTAAACAACAGCCTTATTATAAGCAGTTAATTTTCTGATAAAAACATAGTGACTATTAAGTTAACTTAAAGGTCTAAATAATAGTATTAAAAATGAAACCATATCTGAATTTACTTGAACATGTACTCAAAAACGGTGTAACAAAAGAAGACCGTACCGGAACTGGAACTATCAGCACTTTTGGATACCAAATGAGGTTTGACCTTGATAAAGGTTTTCCGTTGATTACCACTAAAAAAACTCATTTACACTCAATAATTCATGAATTACTTTGGTTTATTAATGGTGATACCAATGTAAAGTACCTTCAGGACAATAAGGTTCGCATTTGGAACGAGTGGGCTGATGATGATGGTGAATTAGGAAGGATTTACGGTTACCAGTGGCGTTCATGGACAGCTGAAAACAAAAATATTGATCAGCTTAAAAATATAATTGACAGTATAAAAAATAATCCTGATTCGCGAAGACATATTGTAAGTGCCTGGAATGTTGGTGATTTAGATAAAATGAACCTGCCACCCTGCCACATCTTATTTCAGTTTTATGTAGCTGATGGTAAATTGTCTTGTCAGCTTTATCAAAGGAGTGCTGATATTTTTCTGGGAGTTCCTTTTAATATAGCATCTTATGCCTTATTGTTGATGATGGTGGCTCAGGTAACTGGTTTGCAGGCTGGTGAATTTATTCACACTTTAGGTGATGCGCATATTTATCTGAACCATATTGAACAGGTTAAACTACAATTGAGCCGGAAACCTCGGGAACTTCCTTTATTGAAAATGAATAAAAATGTAAATTCTTTATTTGATTTTACTTATAATGATTTTCAATTAGAAAACTACGACCCACATCCTCTAATTAAAGGAAAAATTTCAGTATAACTTATTGACAATCTATAATATGAGCACTAAAAAGTTTGTTGAAAAAGTGCTGGAAAGTAAATCAAATAAACTTGAAAAGTATAAGCTGGGAAAGCTAAGTAAGTCAAAATTAGATTTACTAAAAGAAAAAACAGGCTTTCAATAGTTTAGACATTTCATAGTGCCACGTGCTATTTCACTAGGAAAGCTTCGCGCATACGTCCAAAACGATTTATCCTATATCATGGCACCAAGACACGAAATTTTATAAGTCAAGTCAATTTTTTACTTGATTAATATAAATTATAAAAATATAATATGAAAGTATCAATAATAGCAGCATTAGATAAAAATAGAGCAATAGGAAATGATAATAAGTTGCTTTGCTACTTACCTGCTGATTTAAGGCATTTTAAAAGCCTGACAACCGGACATACGATTGTTATGGGGCGAAAAACTTATGAGTCATTACCAAATGGCGCCCTGCCAAACAGAAAGAATGTAGTTTTAACAAAAAACAAGGATTTTATGTGTGAAGGTTGTGAAATTGTACATTCAGTAGATGAGGTCTTTAATATTTGCAAAGTTGATGAAGAAATATTTATTATTGGTGGTGCACAGATTTATAAGCTTTTCATTGAAAAAGCAAACAAGTTACATTTAACACAAATACATCATGAATTTGAGGCAGATACATATTTCCCCGAATTTAATATGAATAATTGGTCAATAATAAAAAAAGAAGATTTTGAACCAGATGAAAAAAATAAGTATTATTATTCATACCTCGATTACGAAAAAAATGAATAATTATAAATAGTAAATATTCAACGTATTATATATGGCTTTGTAATCACCCTGATAAGGAATTTATATTTTTCATCAGGGTGTTTTTATTTTACTGTGTTATAGAATTGAAAAAGAGAAAAAATATTTATTGAGACTTCCGGAAACATAGAATTAAACTTTTTCAAAAAAAACAAGTCATATTAATAATTGAAAGTAGTTAACTAAAAATTTATAGTCATGAAAACAATTAGAATTAGTTCAATTTTTATTTTATTCGCAGTATTTATATTTATTTTCACTTCTTGTGAGAAAGATCAAATAACCAATACTGAAGATGCAGTTACCACGACTGAAGAGGCTACAGCTGCCGAAGGAATGTTTGATGATGCTTTTGAACAGGCAGAAATGTATGAAAATAATGTTCCAAATAAAAGTACTGCGGAAGATTATTGTATCCCAATTATTACTATATCTACCGATGTCCAATTCCCGAGAGTGGTAACCATCGATTTTGGAACAGATGGTTGTGAAGGAAGATATGGTGCCATACGAAGAGGTAAAATTATAGTTACTGTAACCGCATTTTTTATGGAAATTGGCTCAAAAAGAATTGTAACTTTTGATGGTTACTCTGTAAATGGTTACCAGGTTGAAGGAACAAAAACAGTTACAAATATGGGTCAAAATGAGTCAGACAACTGGGTACGAAAAATTGAAGTTGATGGTAGCGTAACCACGCCTGAAGGTAATGTTATTACTAGAATTTCAACAAGGGAAAGAGAGTGGGTTGAAGGTGCAGATACACCATTTTACTTCTGGGATGATGTTTTCTCAATAACTGGGACTGCAAGTGGTGTAAATTCAAAAGGCGTTGATTACACAGCTGAAATAACCAGTCCATTAATTAAAGCAAGGAATTGCAGATGGATACAAGAAGGTGTTTTAACCATAGTTTCAGGCGAAAATACGGTTATAATAGACTACGGTGATGGAACAAAATGTGATAATGTTGCAATTGCAACTGTAAATGGTGAAGAAAAAGAGATAAAGTTTAAATGGTAGATTATTAATTGGGTTGTTGAAAAAAGGTTTCCAAATTTTGGAAACCTTTTTTTGGCTATTAGCATTGTAAATAAAACAATCCAGCTAATATTTTATTACTAAGTGCTTGTCCCCATAAAGTCATCAGACGACTCTATTATCAGATACATAGAGGGTTAAGAAGTTGATTGTCACCTATTTAACACAGTCGTCAGATGACAATTATTATAAAAAATTTAGTTTATGGACAAACACTAATTCGAAAGGATTAATTGTTTATCAAGTAGCATATCACTATATGATACAGGAATAAGATCTTCTTTTGAAATACCAAAAAGGTTCAAATAAAACTTGCATTGTTGCATCAATGTTGATTTATCTTCGTCGTCTTTTCCTATAGCTTCAATCTCAATAAATTCACCTAAACCTTCTACTTTGTCAAGATGAAATTTTACATTGCCTATAAAATAAATTTCTCTTTCTTTATTTACCGTAATAATTTCACCCAAAGCTTTTGTTAATAGCTCTTTAAGTAAACTATTCTTTGAAGTTTTATATAAAAGAATATCGCTTTCTTTTGGTTCATCTTTATCTTCACGGTTATAATGGATAAGAGCATTTTCGATATTTCCTTCCCTTAATTTAAGCCTTCCGGAATTTACTTTAAAGTACGAATCTATTTGATTATCAACACCTTTAAATTCAGCATTGCCGGACAATAAAATTTTCCTGATAACCTCATGGTCATTACACCGGGCTTTAATTTCAATATTTGTGCGTTTCATGGTATTTGTTTTTTTTAGGTTCACTTAAATAAACTCTGTATGCATAGAAAATATTGTGTGAATTTTCAGATAAAAATATTGTGTTTGGCTGGTATATATATGATTATTAGCAAGAATTGAAATTGTATGATAAATTATTAAAAAAAATGACATATTGATAAGTGAGTGAAAATAAAAAATTTAGTAATGGGGTAATAAAACGAATCCAGTTCTTCAAAAATGAGGACTTCCGATTTGTATTATAAATTGATATAATATAGAAGGTTGAATTTATATTTCACCGTTTTCTATTCTGATGACAATATCTTCAATCATTTTATCGTCACCCTTTGGATTGTATTCTAATTTCAGGCTCGAGCCAAAAAGACGAGCTAAGGATTGCCAGAAAAAAGCATTTAATGAACCTTTTAACTCTTTTACTATTTCATAGGTTGTAAAACCCGTTTCCCTGTCAATAAGTTTTATTAGGATTCGGCCTTGAGAGTATGTGAGTTTTCTTAATTTTCCTTCAAATTCTTTTTTTAGTTCTTTTTCTTTTACTTTAATAAATTGTTTCTTTTCTTTTTCAGTTTCGTAATCATCCAAGTGTTGATGAATTTCATTTAGCTGTTCGCTTACAATTATTGAATACGGATAAACTTTTTTTACATATCGTACAAGCTTTGAGTATCTTTTTCTTTGTTTTCTTGATTTAAACCTAAATGGTGGACGAATAATAATTGATTTTAATTGAACGTGAATTAGGGTATCGCCATCTTCAATCTTAGCTTCAACCAGATAGCCATGAATGTTTCCACTATTTTTAATACTATCAATATGTATAAGTTCCTGGCTATACATTGCTATTGAAAAAAAAAGCAGTAAAAATAATATGAGTTTTCTTTTCCACATATCCTGGCGTCTTAATATTTTCTCATATTTAAGTAAACGAAATTGTTTCCTTGATAACGTATGATTATTAAAAATGTTTAGCCTAAAGCCTGTTTTTTCTCCAATTTGAGTTAAATTCCGTTTTGGGTGTATTATTATCTGAATTATAATTAGCCTGATTTAAAATACTTGCCATAATAATAGCTGCAACTGATTCATTATTATTATCAATATTCAGTTTTTGCGGGTCAAAATAATCTTGTACAAAATGTGTATTATAATTCCCTGAAATAAAAGAATCTGTTTCCATCACAAATTTACCGAAAGAAAGAGTTGTTTCAATGCCAACAATTCTATACTCATCAATTGCCCTTTTCATCCTTTCAATAGCTTCTTGCCGGTTTTGACTGTAAGTTACTAGTTTTGCAATCATTGGGTCATAATATATTGGAATCTCCATACCTTCATCATAACCATCGTCAACCCTTACACCGTTACCCTGGGGGCGCTTGTAAAGTTTTAATTTACCAATATCAGGGAGGAAATTATTTTTTGGATCTTCAGCATAAACCCGCAATTCTATAGAATGACCTCTAAGTTTAATATCATTTTGTTTAAATGAAAGCTTTTCGCCTCTTGCTATTTTTATCTGTTCTTTAACCAGGTCTATGCCTGTAATGAGTTCAGTAACAGGGTGCTCGACCTGTAATCTAGTGTTCATTTCTAAAAAATAGTACTTTCCATTGTCAAATAAAAATTCAACCGTTCCGGCACCAATATAATTACAGGCTTTTGCTACATCCACAGCGCTTTGCCCCATTTGTTCCCTCAATTCAGGTGTTAAAATTGCCGATGGTGCTTCTTCAATAACTTTTTGATGCCTTCTTTGAATTGAACATTCTCTTTCAAATAAATGAACTATATTGCCATGTGTATCAGCTATAATTTGTATTTCAATATGGCGGGGTGATTCCACGTATTTTTCAATAAAAACAGAACCATTGCCAAAAGCTGAAGTCGCTTCATTTACAGCTAGTTCCATCTGTTCTTCAAAATCGGCTTCTTTTGAAACTATTCGCATACCCTTTCCGCCACCGCCTGCTGATGCTTTAATTAAAATAGGGTAACCAATATTATTAGCTATATTTTTTGCTTCCTGAACATCTGTCATTGCTTTGTCCGTTCCCGGAACCATAGGGATATCATAATTTTTTACTGCAGCTTTAGCCGATAATTTATCTCCCATAACTTCTATTGCATGGGGTGAAGGTCCTATAAAAATAATGCCTGCCTTATTAACTTTCTTAGCAAAATCAGCATTTTCTGAAAGAAAACCATAACCTGGATGAATGGCATCAACATCAAGTTTTTTACAAACATCAATAATTTTATCTCCCAAAAGATAAGACTGGTTTGAGGGGGGGGGGCCAATTAAAACAGCTTCATCAGCATATTGTACATGTAATGCATTCCTATCTGCTTCTGAGTATATAGCAACGGTTTTAATCCTCATTTCTTTTGCTGATCTCATTACCCTAAGGGCAATTTCACCTCTGTTTGCTACAAGTATTTTTTTCATTATTTATTTACTGAATAATTAGACACTAATCAATCGCAATATAGAAATTTAGGGCTTAATAACAAAGTTTGGTATAAAATAACGATTGTGGGAAGGAAAAAGATGTTGTTTCTAAATTAAAGGGGGAAAATGATAATATTCACATGAGGCTGTTAATGGAATATTGTGGGTGGAAAATTGAGGTTTAATTTTTTAGTCAGTAAGGGAATGCTGGAATAAAGGAAAATTGGAAAGTTTAATTGATGTTTCCATTATTCCCTTCATCCATCATTCCATGTCCATAATTATCTATTTTGTAATTTTTGTAATCATTGATGTACCACTTAATTTCCCTTTTTTATCGTAGCTTTCTGATTTTACTACCCCAATATCTTTTGAAAACCATTGAACACCTGAAGTTTTTATTTTAAAAATCATTTTCATTTCCGATGTGAAAGATATTTTAACACAATTGAAAGTACCAGCCGGGGTTATAACTTTTTCAAACCCTTCTACTTTCCTGTCTGTTACATTTACAGTCATGGTCATCATTTTTATTCCCGAGTTAGAAATAGATAAAGATACACGGCCATCATTTAATGTTTGTCCTTTGCTAAGGTTTGAAGGGATGGTCATATTATCAGAATCGATTTCTATATCCATTCCCTGGTATTGGCTCATCGCATCTTTGTCAAGATAACTGTCCATATTTATGTAAAATTCACTATTTTCACAGCGAACAGTAAATTGGTGTAATCCCAGTGTATCAATCCCTTCCTCGTCTATTCTGCTTTCAATTTTCACTTCTGTAACACCGTTGTTTTTAGAATAATCCAACACTTCCAGGTATGATTTATCGGTTTCTTTATTTTTTTTATCATAACTGGTGGTTTCAACTATAGTTCCTTTTTCTGTTGGAAAATAAAAATCGCAATCCTGGGCATAAATACTATCTGTAAAGTATAATCCTGTAATAACAATGCTGGTTAACAATAATAATTTTTTCATTGGATAAAATTTATTTCAATTAATTTAAAGTGTAAATATATTATTTACGACCAAAAATATTAAATTTATCGGCTTTATTTATAACTTTTTGTTGAGTGTGCACAAATTGTTATTAGGATGCTGCTAAATATTTATTAAAGAAGTTTTTTTATTGATGGCTGATAAGTTACTATACAAAATAGCGTTAAGTATGATTCCCGGAATAGGGAATACAAATTCAAAAAAGTTAATTGCTTTTTTTGGGGACATTGAAAATATATTTGAAGCCAAAAAAAATGAATTATTGAAGGTTCATGGAATAGGGTCGCAGTTGGCAAATGAAATATTAGATAAAAGTGTTTTGGATCTTGCCCATGAAGAAATAGGATTTTTGAAAAAAAATAAAATTAAAGCCTTTTTTTTATTAGATAATGATTACCCGGAACGATTAAAGCACTGTGAAGATTCACCCGTAATACTGTATTTTAGGGGGAATTGTGATTTAAATAAGCAAAAAATTATAAGTATTGTTGGTACACGCAAGGCTACACAATATGGCAAGGATCATTGTAACGAATTAGTGAAAAACCTGTATGATAATGGCCATGATCCTATAATAGTTAGCGGATTGGCATATGGTATTGATGTTTGCTCACACAAAGCTGCACTGAAAAATAAATTATCAACGGTTGGGGTTTTAGGCCATGGTTTGCAAATGATATATCCTGCCTCGCACAGGCAAGTGGCCCGTGAAATTGTTAGCCAGGGTGGTTTGCTAACAGAATTTTCGAGTAAGTCAAAATTAGATCCATCTAATTTTGTAAGGCGTAACCGGATTATAGCCGGAATGGCAGATGCTACTATTGTTGTAGAATCGGCGCAAAAGGGGGGATCATTAATTACAGCAGATATTGCAAATTCGTATAATCGAGATGTTTTTGCTTTCCCGGGAAGGGTACACGATAAACAATCAATAGGTTGTAATCGGTTAATAAAAACCAATAGAGCTGCATTAATTGAAAATATTAACGATTTGGAATACATCTTAGGTTGGGAAAAGGAAGGCAATAAGGGAGCAATCCAAAAACAATTATTTGTTGAACTTAGCTCTGATGAACAAATTGTCATGGATGTACTAAAATCTGCTGAGGATTTAAGTGTTGATATAATCTGTCTGAAATCTAATTTCCCCATGAGTAAAGTGTCCTCAATTTTATTAAAACTGGAATTTTCTGGCTTGGTTAAAAGTTTACCTGGAAAAATTTATAAGTTAGGTTAATAACTTTCCCCAAAATACTCTTCCTCTTCCTTGTTCTTTATCTTCGATTTTTCCATAATCAGTCCCAGGTTTTTTTTGCCATCAATTTTTACCACAAGCGGTTCTTCAAAACGGATGTGTCTTAAATATTCATTTTCCCAGACCGTTTCTAAATTATTTAAGAAATCTACATCAAAATGGCCATCGTTTGCATAAGGGTTCAAAGTTAAATATCCTACCCTGAACGAGGTTAGATTCTGGAAAAAGTGTGTTCCCTGGCTTGGGTCAATTCTGTAGTTTGGTAAACCAGCTTCAATTATTACTTTTGCTGCTGAAATATCTGCCCATTTTACTGGTATGCCTAACCAATGATCATTTGAACCCCAACGACCAGGACCAATAAGTATATAATTTTTATCTTCGTTAAGAAATTTATTATTCATTTCAGAAATCATTCGAGCTACCTGTGGGTTTTTAGCAGGATCAAAAGTCTCTGTTTTAACATATAAAATATCATGTAGATCTTTTATTTCACCGTTACCCAATGCCAGTTTTGAATAAATTATCGTATCTTTTTCATCAACTTCTTCCAAATTTGTTGTTAAAGTTTCACTATTATCTACAATTGGTCTCACCTGTAATAAATTAAAAACAGCCAGTTCATTACCTTTCTTTGGGATGTTCATTGCAAATTCAATTTCAACGGGTGAATTCATTGCATTTTGTGTAATTTCTGAAACCTTGGAAAGAATTTCTGCCAGTGGGTAAGCATCAAATTTTAGGATATTTGCAAAGGTCACAATCTTTTTACCTTCATAATGGGTACCTTCTTTTATGGTATTATCAGAATAATCATAAACTGAGGCAACATATTTTAAAGCACCGTCCTTTTCCCCTTCTTTTATTCTCAGTTTTAGTAAATTAATGGAATCATCAGGCGATGGAATAAAGCTTTCTGCATTTAGGTCAAGTGCAAAAAATGTTTTTTGTGAATCACGAAGGGTGATGGCAGGATCTGATAATTGAAGTATTTTTTTAGGATATTTAGGTGAAAATCTAAGGTTTCTTCCCCCTTCAACAATTTGTTTACCAAGACCAAGACATATATTCGCCACACCATCCTCAGGTTTTTCAGGTTCAATGGGGTAAAAGTTAATTGACCTTGCTACACCAGAAATGGTTGGATAATAGCGGTCTCCATATTGTTCACCACAAACTTCTTGCAAAATAATACTCATTTTTTCTTCGTCAATTACGCTGCTGGTAACCCTCATATATGATTTACTCGATTTATAATAAACAGATGCATAAACTGCTTTAATAGCTTCAGTTAATATTTTTAACATCTGTTTATCGTTAACCGTATGTGGTATCATATAAGTTGAGTATACACCGGCAAATGGCTGATAATGAGAATCTTCAAGTAGGCTGGAAGACCGGACAGCAATAGGGCTTTTAGTTACTTTAAGAAATGCTCTTAAATCTCTGACTATTCTATCAGGCATTTTTGCATTAACAAAGGCCTCAAGTATCTTTTCATCTTCAATATCGTTTAATGCAAATTGTAGCAAGTTGTTGGTTTCCATGAATTCGTCAAATACATCTGAGGTAAGAACAACGGTACGGGGTATTGAAATTACCACATTGTCATATTCATCCAGTCCACGGTTTTTCTTAATCAGTGAATCTAGAAATGCCAAACCACGAGCTTTGCCACCGATTGAGCCATCACCAATACGTGCAAAATTTAGATATTCATCGTAATTTACACGGTAAAATTTTGAAATTACTCCACGGCCCTTATTCAACCTGAAATGAGATATTGCATCATGCAAAAAACTTCTGGTATGATCAAGGTTCTGAAAATCCTCTAAACTTAAATGTTTAAATAGTTCAGCTAATGGAAATAACGCTCTTGCATTTAACCATTTTGAGAAATGGTTCCTGCTAACATGATAAGCAAAAGAAATATCAGGGACATTATATAAACTCTTTTGCAATGATTTTAAATCCGGGACTCTTAATATTTCCTCATCTGTTTCAGGGTTTCTAAATACAAAATCGCCAAATGCAAAATATTCATTGATAAAACTCCTAAGTTCCCGTGATAGTTTTTTTGAGTTTTTATTGATAAACCCGACTTTTAATTGCTTGGCCATTTCATGATTTGACTCTTCTGAAGATTGTAACAATAAAGGCATAAACTCATTATCTTCTTTAATTCTTTTAAAAAGTCTGATTCCTGCAGCTTTGTCCTTTTTGCCTCTACGCTTATAGCTAACATCAGATATAACACCAAGCAGGTTTCTTTTATACTTGCTATATAAGCTCCGGGCTTCTTCATAATTTCTGGCCAATAATATTTTAGGACGACCTCTGAGCCTAACCATTTTTTGGTGTTCATTAAGTCCTTCAGCCATAAATTTCTGCGACTGTTTAAATATAATTTTATAGATATTTGGCAGATAGCTTGAGTAAAAACGTACTGAATCTTCAACCAGGATAATGGTTTGTACACCTACTTTTTTAACATCATATGCAACATTCATCTTATCTTCAATAAGTTTGATTATTGCTAGTAAAATATCAGCATTTCCCAGCCAACAAAAAACATAATCAATAGCGCTAAGATCTTCTTTTTCAAGTGTTAACGACACTTCTCTGGAAAATGGGGTTAAAACAACTATCGGGACTTTAGCATAACGCTTTTTTATTTTCCGGGCCAGTTCAAATGCTGCCAATTCTCCAACACTTAACATTTCAATAACCAAATCTATTTCCTGGTTCCTCAATACATTAAAAGCTTGTGAGGCTGAAGATACCTGAATAAACTGAGGTGGATACCGTAGGTTCAGGGAAACATATTCATTAAAAATCTGTTCATCAATCCGGCCATCTTCTTCAAGCATGTAAGCATCGTAATTACTACAGATTAATAATACCTTATGTATTCTTTTTTGCATTAATCTACTAAAAGAAATGTCAGGGAATTGGAATTTTCTTGAAGCTATAAGGCTTATTTTTTCACGTGTCATATTAAGTTATATTGTTTGACTATATTATAAAATAAAATTCGAAACCTGTAATGGAAAGTTGGAATATTGGAAGGATGGAAAGCTTACTTTATGTTTTCCATTATTCCATTCATACATCATTCCAAATAAAACAATGATAATTAGACTAATAATTTTATAAGAACCACAAAATGTTATACCATAGCCAATTGTTATACTATTTCAACAATATAACAATTTGGCAATAAACAATTTTATTTTATTTATCCAAGGATATTAACGAAATCCTTTGTTTTCCATCCATTTTTACAGTTAAGGGTTTCTTGAATCGTATATGCTTGATATATTTACCCTGATCAATAAGTTTCTGGTCTGCAAATATGTCCCAATTTATCATACATTTTGTAGAATGATGCTGTATTGAAAAATATCCGACATTCATAGAGGTTACATTATGAAAGAAATGAGAACCTGCTGAGGCATCAAGGGGGAAATCTTGCAGGCTTGTTTCAACAATAATTTTTGCCTTGGAAATTTGTGTCCAGTTTACTGGTATCCCAATCCAGGGATCACGTGTACCCCATCTACCCGGACCAATTAAAATATAGTTTTTGTTTGCCTTAATCATTTTATTATTCAGGTTTTCAATTTCCAGTGCAATTTCTTTTGTTTTAGATTTGTCAAAAGTGTTTTTATCAACATAAATTACATCAGAAATATCATCAATTTGTCCGTTTCCCATACCATTCTCTGTGTATAATATGAGTGCATCTTTATTTACTTCATCCATATTAATATTGAAATCATTTACATTGCCAATTAAGGGTTTAATCTGAAGTAAATAAAAAG
Organism: Bacteroidota bacterium; assembly: GCA_039714415.1. Lineage (GTDB taxonomy): Bacteria > Bacteroidota > Bacteroidia > Bacteroidales > NBLH01 > NBLH01. The sequence goes on along the minus strand of JBDLJL010000089.1, from coordinate 7,759 downwards.
TTGCTTTGCCATCCTTATCTTTGTTTAAATCAACTGCAAATTCGATTTCTACCGGACTTCCCAGAGCTTCTTTTACAATATCTAAAACCGACCTGATTGTTTCTGCCAGGGGTATATAATTATATTTAAGGATGTTGGCAAAATTAATTATTCTGGGTCCATACTTATCAATACCCGGACTTATTATATTATTTTCAGGATCGTAAACCGATGCACAATGATTCAGGTTTCCGTGCATTTCTGCTTCGTCAATGTCTAAACGAATTAAACCAGCATCCTCGCCTTGTAGTAAATCAATATTTTTATTTGCCAGGTTAACCGCAAAAAATTCAACCTGCGAGTTTCTAAATTGATCTTTGGGGCTATTATTTACAAGTGTAGGGAAATTAGGGCAAAACCGATAAGATTTTTCTCCTGAAACGACATAAGTACCCAAACCAATAGCACTTACGGCGTAACCATCTTCTGGTTCCATATGGCCAAAGGGATAATAGTTATATGATTGTGCTGTACCGCTAATTTGCGGATAATAAACCTGATCATAGACATTACCAACAAGTTCCTGAATGACCACAGCCATTCTTTCTTCTTCAATCTTATAATTAATTGCATTTATATAATCACGGGAAGTTTTCGAAAAAACCGAAGCAAAAACAAGCTTAATTGCCTCACATGCTTGTTTTAAGCGTATATGCATATCTTCATGCGAATTGGGCAAAATGTAAGTAGAAAATACACCTGCAAAAGGTTGCATTAATGAATCTTCAAATAAACCAGAGGATCTTACCGCAAGAGGTTTGTTTGTTTGTTCAAGCAACATCTTCATTTTTTCTATTAACCTATCTGATAAATGGGCATTTAAAAACTGTTTTTTAATTAATTGATAATCTTTTACTTCATAAATTGATTCACTTAACTCATTTTCTTCTATGAAAGATTCAAATTCATCAATCCCTATAATGGCTGTACGTGGTGTACGCAAGTTAATTTTTGGTATAAATTCAGAAAGATCAAAGCTATAAAGCAATGAATTTACAAAAGCCAAACCTCTTCCTTTGCCACCTAACGCACCGGAAGATAAAATGGCAATACTACTTTCATCCCAGACCGAGTTTTCCCTGAAACCGACAATTTTCCCTTTAGTACGTTCATTTGTTAAATCATCAATTACATCTATCAAATGTTTTCTAAGTTGTTCAATTGATTCAAAATCATTTACTTTTAATGGTGCAAGAAGTTTGGCAATTTGAATTTCGCCCCTTGCTGTAAACCATAGTGAAAAATGATTTTTACCTGCATGATAACGGATTGATTGTTCCGGTATCAGTTTTAACTTTTCTTTGAATTCAGAAAGATTTTTTGCTACTTCATATTTGGTTCCGTAAATATCTTTAAAAATAAAATTTCCAAAACCCAGGTTAACGGAAATAAAATTCCTGATTTCCTGTAATAAAGTTTCTGTGTTTTTGTATATAAATCTGGTTTCCAGCTCGATAGCTCGCTCTTCGTTTTTTATATTTGAAGATTGGATAACTGTTGGTAAGTCTGGTATTTGTTTTTTTACATGCTCAACAAGTCTAAATCCTGCATCTTTCGTAAGTTCGCCCTCTTTTGTGAATTTAACATCGCTAATCAAGCAAAGCATGTTGTCTTTGTACTTCTCTAAAATATCAATGGCCTGTTCATATGTTGTGGCAAGCATAACTTTTGGACGTGCCCTAAGCCTTAATATTTTGAATAGTTCATCCATTTTACTCACATCATCAATAATCCTTTTAGTCTGGTTTAAAACACTCGTATATAGCAATGGCAAATAACGTGAATAATACTTTGCTGAATCTTCTACGAGAAGAATAACCCTTGCATAGCCAATTTTTGTATCATTTTCAACATTTACTTTATCCTCCAATAGTTTAGTAATTGTAAAGAAAATCCTTGAGTCACCGTTCCAGACAAATACCTTATCAATAAATTTTAATTCATTTTTAGGTTCCTGATAAAAGGACATGTCCGTGTTATTATTTGCCAATAAATAAGTAGGGATATAACCAAATTTATTATAAATAGAAGAACTTAACTCTATAGGTATTTGTTTATCTGACCCGGACATAATAATGATTAGATCAAAATATTTTTGGTTAAGTTGTTCATGGGTCTCTTCAAAAGTTGAGACTGCTGTTATTCTTGGAACGGAAGTAAGATTCAGTTGGTAGTATTCACCTAAAATATTGTCAGAGATTCTTCCTTCCTTTTCAATGCTAAAAGCATCGTATAAATTTGCAAAAAGCAATATTTCCTTAACCTTAAAAGGCATTAAATCATGAAAAATATCTCGTGCAAAATTGTTTTTATGCAGGAAATTCCTAACAAACTTCTTTTTTTCTGATAAAATAAATTTTGATGTACTTTCCCTATCATTAATATCTGATTTCGTTTTTAAAATATCAAAGGGGCTTTTATAATCGTTTATGTAATTCTTAAAGATCCCTGCAATTTTCTTAATTATACTTTTTTCTTCTGGTGAAAATGGACTACTATTTTTTTCCGAAGTTTCTTTTAATAAGTATACTACAATAACACCATTGCCATTATCAGTGTTAAACGCTTCTCTCAAAGTCCATACCGTGTAAAATACTGTTGTATCCGCAAATTCTTTTGGTGCTGAATAAACTTTGTCGTTAAATAATATTCTAACAACAATATATTCAGAATATTGCATTGTTTTTCTTATTTCATAACAAATTTCCTGTAAAGTAATATCTATTGATTTTTTCGCTTTTATTATATTTTCAATGCTACTAATACATGCCAATTCTTTTAGCCTTTCTTTTTGATAAGGTTCAAAATTGTTTTGTCCCGATATTCGGCCATCAATTTCCTGACCGGCTTCAAGAGTATTTATGTATGATGTTATTAAGGTGGTTGCTTTTTTTAAGAAACTTATTTCAACATTTGTAAATGGTCCTTTATCTGCAGTGGAAAACGCTTTGGTGTAATATACTTCAACTGAACCTTTATTCTGATAAATTGTTTGAAAAGACCTTTCTAATTTCCATTCTGTTAGTACAAAATTCTTAGGATCATGACAAAATTTATGTTTGCCATATTTAATCCGGGTGTTTACATAATCTTTGTGTTTAAAAAAATTAGTAATTATCAAACAAGCTTTTTCCAATATGTATTCTTCATCTTTATTTTCTCTGAACAGACCTGAGAGGTTATGTAAACTTGAACGTTCTTTCAGTGAAAGATCATTCTTATTAATATTACGATCCTTGGAGTCTTTGTAAATACTTTTTGACATGGTAAGTAGCTAATTAGTGTTCGCACTAAAACTCAGTCTCTGATAAGAAAACGCCAAGAATGAGGCTTTCATAGTTTTGAAAATAAGAAGTTTACTAATGTAATCGACTGTTTTCAAAACAAGAGTAACAAAATTATTGGTTTTTTCTTGTAGAGACTAATTAAAAACATTTTCTAAAACTTGGTTGGATAAAGGTATAAAATTATGAAGAATGTTTTTGTATATCAAAAAAATCCGATACAAAAAAGCATCAAGTTTACTAAATATTTATCGAAAAATTTGCAAATAAATTGATAAATAATTATCTGTTATTCAACATGTTAATTACAACCTGCTGTCATAATGCAAATTACCATATTATATGATTAATATCATTTAAGATTTCGTTATATTTTCCCACGTGTTAGGAAAAAATTATTTAACTTTAATCCATTAATTAATTAACTTAAAATTAGAATACTATGGCATATGTATTAGATGATTTTATGGCAAAAGTTGTTGCCAAAAATGCAGGTGAAGTTGAATTTCATCAGGCTGTTCATGAAGTTGTGGAATCAGTAATTCCTTTCATTGAAGAAAACCCTAAATATGAGCATGGAAGAATTCTTGAAAGAGTAGTTGAACCAGAGCGTGTACTCATGTTTAGAGTCCCTTGGTTGGATGATAAGGGTGATATTCAGGTAAACAGAGGTTTCCGTATTGAAATGAATAGTGCAATTGGACCATACAAAGGAGGTTTGCGCTTTCATCCGACTGTTAACTTGGGGATACTAAAGTTCCTGGCATTTGAGCAGGTATTTAAGAATAGTTTAACTACCCTTCCAATGGGTGGTGGTAAAGGTGGTTCCGATTTTGATCCCAAAGGAAAGTCTGATAATGAGGTAATGAAGTTTTGTCAGAGTTTTATGTTAGAGCTATCCAGGCATATTGGACCTAATACTGATGTCCCTGCCGGTGATATAGGCGTTGGTGGACGCGAAATTGGTTTCCTTTTTGGTATGTACAAAAGAATCAGAAATGAATTTACAGGAGTTTTAACAGGAAAAGACTTAAATTGGGGAGGAAGTTTAATACGTCCGGAAGCTACTGGTTATGGAACTGTATATTTTGCTGAAAACATGTTAAACTTTAAGGGTGATAGCGTAAAAGGTAAAATTTGTACCGTTTCAGGTTCAGGTAATGTTGCCCAATATACAATTGAAAAAGTAAATGACCTTGGTGGTAAATGTGTAACACTTTCTGATTCTGGCGGTTATATTTATGATCCTGATGGTATTGATGCTGATAAATTAGCTTATGTAATGCACCTGAAAAATGTAAAAAGAGGAAGGATTAAGGAATATGCTGAAAAATATGGTGTGGAATATTTCGCAGGACAAAGACCATGGGGTGTTAAATGTGATATTGCTTTCCCATCAGCTACACAGAATGAAATTAATGAAGAAGAAGCTAAGACATTGATTGCAAATGGCTGTTTTGTTGTTGCCGAAGGTGCCAATATGCCTTCTGTTCCTGAAGCAATAGAGGTATATCTTAAAAACAAAATCTTATATGGACCGGCAAAAGCTGCCAATGCAGGTGGTGTGGCTGTTTCAGGGCTTGAAATGTCGCAAAATTCACTTCGATTATCATGGACAAGAGAAGAAGTTGATGAAAGACTCTTGAACATTATGAAAAGTATTCATGAAACATGTGTGAAGTACGGTAAGGAAAGTGAAGATTATGTTAATTATGTAGCGGGTGCTAATATTGGCGGATTTGTTAAAATTGCTGATTCTATGCTGGCACAAGGTGTGGTTTAGTAATTAGTTTATTCGTAACTGGTAATTAGTGCTTGAACAGATTCCTTTTTTAATTTCCAATTACTAGTTACAGGTTACTAAGATAAAAAAGGCTGCAATCGTTTGCAGCCTTTTTTTATGGCAAATAGCTGACAATTGTCAGACACTGCTTTTAAACACAATATTTGATTAGTGTAACTAGCAGATAATAATATAGATAGCACTGATGGATTTTTCGTGAATTCTGTCAAATTCATTTTTTACTTTATAAAATTTACCTACTTTTGACGAAAATTTAGTAATTTAACAAATTGTAAATAAAAACAATAATAAGAACTATGGAAGCAAAAGTTAGAAAATTTATGGATGAGGTTATCGCCAAAAACCCGGGCGAAAAGGAATTCCATCAGGCAGTTATGGAAGTTGCTGAAAAGCTTATTCCTTTTATAGATGTAAATCCAAAATATGCACACGGAAAGATACTGGAAAGAATGGTTGAACCGGAAAGGACAATCATGTTTCGTGTACCCTGGGTAGATGATGAAGGTGAAGTGCAGGTAAATCGTGGTTACAGGATTGAATTTAATAGTGCCATTGGCCCTTATAAAGGTGGTTTACGTTTTCACCCAAGTGTTACACTCAGTATTTTAAAATTTTTAGGATTTGAGCAGGTTTTCAAAAATGCTTTAACTACATTACCAATGGGTGGAGGTAAAGGTGGTTCTGATTTTAACCCAAAAGGAAAATCAGACAATGAAATAATGAGGTTTTGTCAAAGTTTCATGACAGAATTAGTTCGCCATATTGGTCCAAATACTGATGTGCCAGCAGGCGATATTGGTGTTGGCGGAAGAGAAATTGGTTATTTATTTGGCCAATATAAGCGTATAAAAAATGAGTTTAGCGGAGTACTTACCGGCAAAGGAATGGAGTGGGGCGGAAGTATCATGCGCCCTGAGGCAACAGGTTTTGGGACTGTTTATTTTGCCCAGGAAATGTTGCAATCAAAAGGTGATTCACTCAAAGGAAAAACCGTAGCTGTTTCTGGTTTTGGAAATGTAGCCTGGGGTGCTGCAACAAAAGCAACAGAATTAGGAGCAAAAGTAGTAACCATTTCAGGTCCTGATGGATATATACATGACCCGGATGGAATTAGTGGTGAGAAAATTGAATATATGCTTGAACTTAGGGCAACCAATAATGATGTGGTTCAACCATATGCTGATGAATTTGATGTAGAATTTTTTGCAGGAAAACGCCCATGGGAAGTAAAAGTTGATGTCGCCCTACCTTGTGCTACTCAAAATGAATTGAACGAAGAAGATGCAAAAACACTTATTGCCAATAAGGTTATTTGTGTAACCGAAGGGGCAAATATGCCTACTACACCTGAAGCTATTGAAGCATTTCAGAAAGCTAAAGTATTATATGCACCAGGGAAAGCATCAAATGCAGGAGGTGTTTCTGTTTCTGGTCTTGAAATGAGCCAGAACTCAATGAGACTTGGTTGGACTGCGGAAGAAGTTGACCAAAAACTACATAGGATTATGAAAGATATTCACGCGGCATGTGCGAAATATGGAACTGATGATGATGGCTTTGTTGATTATGTGAAAGGTGCTAATATTGCCGGTTTTGTGAAAGTTGCGGATGCAATGCTTGCCCAGGGGGTTGTGTAATTTTAGTAACTGGTTTATTGGTAACTGGTAATTAAACAACCAGATAAATATATTAAGGGTAACTGAAATTTTTGGTTGCCCTTTTTAATGTTTTGTATGGAGTAGAAAGCTCACAATGAAACTAAACTTCTTGTTTTGGGGTTTTGTTTTTTTCATTTTGTTTAATTGCCAGATTATATAGATATTCAGGTGCAAAATCAACTTCATTTGGCCAGTTTAATGTCCAACTATCAAGAGAAAAATTTTTAAAAAACTCAATGTCTCTTAAAGGTTCAAAAATTTTTCTATGATCATTGAAAATTGAGGATTTTAAGTCGACAATTCCACTATCGCCATTATCAAAATTTAGTTTTATTGAATAACCCTTTATATATTCGGCTTTTATTACGCTTATAATCATAACTTTCTAATTTAATGGTTCAATTTTTTTAAATTTACCTGTCTCTTGTATAGAATTCCAATTTTCTAACAGTTCTTCTTTATGAATTTCAAGCCATTCAAAAATTAGTTTTAATGCTGTCTTGGGCATTGTCCCGTCTACAACACCTTTTCAATAGAAATGGATATTTTATATCCTTGATTTTCTGCATGAAAATGTGGCGGGTTATGCTCATTGAAAAACATTTTTATTATAATTCCGTAAAACCTACTTATTTCTGGCATAAAACAAAGTTACAAAAAAATGGACAAAACTGTTATGTTAATGAAATCGTTTATTTAAAAAGTAGCTTTACAAAAGGATATTAATAACAATTATGCAAGTTTCATTTATGCTTAAAAAATTAATAAGATGCTAGTTTTTTATTAACATCATCAATATAGCTTTTAAACTCTATATCTGTTTCAACCTTATTGGCCACATTTCTAAATCCATGCACAACCCATTTAAAATCTTTTCCGCCAAGTTTAGAACCAATATCCGATAAAGATAAATTTGTTAGTTTTATACAAAAGAACATAACTATGTACTGAGCGCAAACGATTTCCCTTTTTTT
>JBDLJL010000088.1:0-22606 GCA_039714415.1 Bacteroidota bacterium | reverse complement strand
TCCGTTTAACTGTTCGACCATACTTTTTACAACAGTGAGTCCTAGCCCTAGTCCACGATATAATTTTGTTTTACCGGGCGAAATTTTGCTGAATTTATCAAAAATGAACTTAATATCTTTTTGATTAATACCCATACCCGTATCATGCACATAAAAACTAATTGATTTATCGTTTTCCATTGATGCACCAAACTCTACAAATCCTGATTCTGTGTATTTTATGGCATTTTCAATTAAGTTAAAAAGTATAATTCTAATACTATCAATGTCACTATTAATGAACTTTTCTGGTGGTATATCACTTAAATTTAATTTTAATTCCAGCTTCTTTTTTTTACCGTATTCTTCTGAAACCTTAAATTCTTCAAAAAGTTGTTGCATTAACTTATTGATATTAAACTCAGTTAAGTTGATTTTGTATTCACCAAGCTGAATTTTTGAAACCTGCATGATGGAATTTACTATTTTAAGCAGGGATTCACTTCCATTATTAATATGTCCTATAAAGGCCTTTTCAGATTTAGATATGTTGACATTACTTTCTAATAAATTTGCGAATCCTACAATGGCATTTAAAGGAGTCCTTATTTCGTGTGAAAGGTTTTCAAGAAAAGCCGTTTTTAGTTGGTTAGCTCTTTCTGCATTTTCTTTTGCTTCCACTATATCAGCTGTTTGACCTTTTATCATTTCTTCTAAATGGTTCTGATATTTTTGAAGTGAATCGTTTTGTTGGGTAATTTCTTCATATTGTGCATTAATTTTATCATTTTTTTTGTTGATGGTCAGGTTATTTAATTTAAGTTTCTTTCTTGTAAAAAGTAAATAAATTAGAAATACAACAAAAAGTAAAAGTGTTAAAATGAGCAATATATATTGGTTTTGTAATGATTTTAAGTTTGCTGATTTAAGTTCATATTCCTTTTCCAGCTTCTCAATTTGTAGTTGTTTTTTCTCAGCCTGGTATTTTAACTCTATATCTTTTATTTGTTTTATTTTTTCCAGGTTAAGAAGGCTGTCTCGTAGTAAATAATACTGTTTTTGATAAAAAACCGCCATCTTATAATCTTGCAAAGCCATACTTGCTTCATGCAAAGTTTTATAGGCATACCTTTGATTGTTAACAGCACCAATTTTTTTTGAAACATTTATGGATTGAAGAGCATCATTAATTGCTTCTTTATAATATTTATTCTTTTTATTAAAATTAGTTTCTGAATTTCCAATGGCCATTTTTAATTCTGAGATATTATACAGTATCTGTGATATCCCATATTTATCGCCCCATTTTTTGTTCAACTCCATAGCCTGTTGGTAATAGCTGGATGCCTGTGCAAAGTGTTTGCTGTGTAAACTTATACGGCCCAGGCGTTGATAGCATACACTCATACCCGTAGAGTCTTTTAGTTCTTGTCGGATGGCCAGCGATTTATTGGCATATTCTATTGCTGTAGGGTAATTTTTTTTTATATCGTAGATGTTTGAAATGTTATTATAACAATAGCTTTTGCCTTTTTTATCACCCAAAGAATCTTTTATTTTCAATGATTTTTCATAATATTCCATCGAAATGTCATAATTCTTTTGAATAAAATGCAATATTCCAATGTTATTGTATAGTTTGCCTAAACCTTGTTTATAATTTATTTCTTCAGATATTTTTAAAGATTTTTGATACATTGTCATGGCTAAAATGTAAAAGCCCTGATTTTTATATATGTTTCCATAGTTATTATAACTTTCAGCTAAACCAACCGAATCGTTTAAGTTTAGGGCCAAAGCTTCTGCCTTTTTTGCAAAGGATAAAGCAGAATCCGGATTTGAACGCTTGTAACTTTTTGAAAGTTTATTCAGGATAACCACTTTGCCAGTATCTTCTTTTGCCGTATTAAGTTGCTCAAATAGACCATTTATATTTGAATTTTGGGAAAGAATAATGCTTGTATTCATATAAGTATGAATAATCAGAAAAAGAAGTATAATATTAAACGTTTTTAATTGTGTCATGTTATTATAATTCATCCTCGTACAAGGGTAAGTTAAAACTAAAAATACTTCCTTTGTTCAATCTACTTTCAACAAATATTTCACCATTGTTTTTTTCTACAAACTCTTTACATAAAATAAGACCTAAACCAGTGCCTTTTTCGCCATTAGTTCCTAGTGTAGATGTGTTTTCACCTACATAGAACAGCTTTTCCAGCTTTTCTTTCGATATACCCGCCCCGGTATCTTGGATGCTTATAATACAGTGTGATGAATTACATTGCGATTTAATATTAATGCTTCCACCTTGGGTATATTTTACTGCATTTGAAATTAGGTTTCTTAATACGGTATTTATTAGGTTCAAATCAGCAAATACGTAACAATGATTTGATTCATCTATTAGATTGGTGTGTTTTTTATTTGCCTGATATTTAAACAGTTCAGCTTGCTCATTAATTACCTTCTGAATATCAAATTTCTCAGGATTGCATTCAATTTGGTTCGTTTGCGCTTTTGACCATTCCAATAAATTCAGAAGTAACCGGTGCGCTTGTGTGGAACTTTGCAGAATAATTTGGTTAATTTTTTCAATTTCTTCCAAATCTTTATTTTCAATTTCTTGTTCAATTAACTCACTAAAGCCAATTAGTGTGTTGAATGGACTTTGTAAGTCATGTGCAATAATTGTAAAAAAGCGATCTTTTGTTCTGTTTGCTTCTTGCAAATCTCTTGCTTTTTTTTCTAATTCTTGCTTTTGTAATTCAATTTTATCTTGTTGTATTTGTATTTCTTCTTGCTTTTTTTCTAAAAGATTGTTTTTTTTGTTTAATTTTTTATTAGCATTTTGAAATGCATTAAAATAGATATTTATATAGGCTATCGCTCCAAAAACAGCAATTAAAAATGCTATTATCAAATCACTGTACCTACCAGTACGATTTGGGTAGGGGATAAGAAATTCAGGATAATAATATTCCACAATATGCAAGGCTATAGTTGTGAAGGCCAAAAGGCTGACCAATATTACTTTTAATGAGCCTTTAGTTATGGTAAGTATTGCGATTAAAACGATAATAATTACATAAGGTGTACTTCCATTGCTTCCATCATTAGTGTACCAAATTAGGGGTATGTATAATATCGCTAAAGTGCCTAAACCAAAAATTGCAACAAGTTTATATTCCTTGGCGTAAATCGAAATTATATAAATAATAATAAAAAGTACAAGGCCGGCAAAAGAAACTAAAATGGCGAATTTGGTCAATCCTAAAGCATAATTAGAAATGGCTGACATTAAACTTAGAATCACAGCCAAAAACATACTTGCATTTAGGATTCTATGCTGCAATTCATATTCTTTCTCTCTTCCAATTATTTTTTCTAATAATTTGTTCATTTTTTGTATTGAATCATTTTAATCAAGAGATTCAGTTTTTAAATAATGGCAGCGAAAAACTAAAAGTACTCCCTTTATTTACAGTGCTTTCAACAAATATTTCACCATTATTTTTTTCAATAAATTCTTTGCACAAAATAAGCCCTAAACCAGTTCCTTTTTCACCAAGAGTGCCCTTGGTCGATGTATTATAATCTATATCAAACAGTTTTTTCAGGCTTTCTTTCGAGATTCCTATTCCCGTATCCTTAATGCTTAGTTTGCAATTTGGTATGTTGCAATTAATCGTAATTTTAATTTCTCCCTTTTCGGTATATTTTATAGCATTTGATATCAGGTTTCTTAATACCGTATTTATCATATTCTGATCAGCAAACACAAAATTATTTTTTGGAAAACGTTCAACCAAAATGTCAATACTTTTATTTTCGGCCTGGGCTTTTAAAAGCTCAACGTTTTCAATTGCCAGTTTATATAAATCAAGCTTAGCTGGTTTATATTCAATTTGGTCAGTTTGTGCACGTGACCATTCAAGTATATTTAAAACCAACTTGTATCCTTGTTCTGACGATTGGTGAATTAGATCAATTAAATGATCTATTTCTTCATCGCTCATTGTTTCTCTTTCCAATTTAAGTAGTTCGGTCAAACCTAATAATGAATTAAAGGGGCTTTTTAAATCATGAGATATGATTGAAAAAAAGCGGTCTTTTGTTTTGTTGAGATTTTCCAGGGACTTTGCTTTTTCTTCAATTTCAGTTTTTTGCAATTCAATTTTTCTTTTGTGTTCGAATATTTCCTGGCGGCGTTGGTTCAATAACTGGTTCTTTAAATTAAGTTTTATGTTTGAAACAGTATATTGTTTTATATTCATATAAATGTATATGGCTGCCCCGACAAATGCAATTATAAAACTAATTATGAGATCCAGATACCTGTCTGTTTTACTGGGATATAGGATTACGTATTCAGGATGATAAAATTCTATAATCAATGAGCTTAACATAGTTATTCCAAATAGTAAAATTAAAATCAACCTGATTTTTCCTTTGGTGATGACAAGTATTCCTGCAAGGAAAAAGAAAATGTAATACTGGAATCCACCTGTACTACCACCATTAGCAAACCACATTACAGGTGAAAAAAAGATTGTGAGAAAGCCTAAACCAATTATGGTTGGGAGTTTTGATTTAACCGAAATTATCGACAACAGGTAAGAAAAAGAAAACACAATAAAACTACTTAGGGCAATAAGAGAAGTATATATATGTAAATCGAGAATGTAATTGGTAATAATTGCTGTCACGCTAATTATCGCACCAAATAGTAAACTTATGTTAAGTATCCGATGTGACAAATCGAAGCGATTCTCATCACCAATTATTTTTTTAATGATGTTTTTCATGTACTATCCAAAAATTAAAAGACGGTAGTGTTGTTAATGGTTTAATTTGAATAGCTCTAATCTGCAAAATTCATGCATTTTTTTAGATTCGACTAAGCTTTATAACTCTTCAATTGCCAGAGGTCTGCTGATATTTCTACGCTATAATTTCAGAACTCCTGACTCATGGTTTGATTTTCAGAACATTACAGGCTTGTATTCGTAAATTGATATTGTCGCATAAAGTCATTAGAAATTGGTCATTGGTCATTTATTTGCGTGCAATCATCTAATGACCAGTTACTAATGACTAATTACCAAAAGTTGGTTTAATGAAAATAAGAAAAATATGACAATACAGATTCCGATAAGCCAGGATCTCTGAATTTAGTGAATGTACTAATTTAGTAAAATATGCCTTAAAAAAAAATCTTATTTTAATTTCATGGTGTTTCACGTTGATTATGTAATTTTGAAAATTGTATATTATTAGAATTATTTAAATGACTATTTATCAATCATTAGACCTGGCTGGAACTTTTGTATTTGCTATTAGTGGTGTCCGCATTGCTGCAGAAAAGAAAATGGACATATTTGGGGCAGTCGTTATTGGTATTGCCACTGCTATAGGTGGCGGAACTATCCGCGATCTTTTATTGGGGAGTACACCGGTAGCCTGGATGCAAGATTCAATTTATCTTTATATAATTATTAGTGCTGTAATCCTTGGATTATTATTTGACCGCTTTATTTTTGAACTAAAAAATACCCTCTTGATATTTGATTCAATTGGTTTAGGTGTGTTCACTTTAGCAGGGATGCAAAAGGCTTTTGAATTCGGTATGAGTACAGAATATTCTATTATTTTGGGAATTACAACTGCCACTGCCGGTGGTATTCTTAGGGATATTTTAGCAAATGAGGTCCCGGTAATCCTTAGAAAGGAAATATACGCAACTGCTTGCCTGGCTGGTGCTTTAGCTTTTCTTCTTTTTCAGTATATTGGATTAGGCGAGCCCCTAAACACTATTTTTACAATTTTATTAATTGTTATAATTCGTACAGTTGCTGTAAAATTTAATATTTCTTTTCCAAAAATAAAGGCTTGATGTAGAACAGCTTTCCTAAGCTGTTTGTACACAGCTCTCCTGAGCTGTGTACAGCTATACAGTATTACTTATGTCCTAGCATCTCATCAGGAATTGTTTGTTTTTCCATCCCGGGGCCTTCTACTTCTAACTTAAGAGCATATCCGTATTTCCCCTGGAAATAGTTTAATTGAATAGGATGTAAACCTTTTTTAAGAGCAATTTTCCCGGATTTTGTCTCATTCCAATGAAAACCATCATTGTCAGCTACTAGCTTTTCATCTATATAAAGAACTGAACCATCATCACTACTTAAATGAAAAGTATAAACCCCATCAGCTGGAATATTAATTACACCAAAATATAAAAGTCCGAAATGATGTGCCTGCACTTTTTCAGGGATATTAAAATTATTAATAATTCCCTGATCAGCAAGTTCAATTGATCCTAAATTTTTAGCCGATTTAGCTTCTGTTTTTACATAATGATACTTTACGCCGTTTTTAGGGTTTTTATCCGTTAAAGCTTCAATTAATTCAAGTTTTTCAAAAGTCCCGGTCATTGTTGAACTTGTTTTGCCACCTACCATAAATGTTTTTGATTTTAAAGTGGTTTTTTTATCCAATTGAATAGTAAAAGATCCTGTATATAAAATCGAATTATTGTTTGGCTCACTACCATCTAATGTATACCTTATTTCTGCAGAAGGAATATTGCAATTAAGTTCAAGCCCAACTGAATCAGCAAAAAATCTGTTAATATCTTCATATCCCATAGGAGGATTAACACGATAGTTAATTCCCCATTGGTCTAATCTGGGATATTCAGCATCCATTCTTTGAATAAAACCATCCCAGCCCTGATTATTCTCATCAGTCCAGAGATTTTCGGCCATAGCACAAATACGTGGGAATATCATATATTCCATATGGTCATCATTTAAAATATACTCTGACCATAAATTCGCTTGGGAACCAAGAACAAAATGTTTTTTGTCCTCATCTAACTCTTTTGGGATAGGCTGATAGTCGTATATTTCTTTCATGTCGGTTAGACCACCAATGGCCAAAGGTTCATTGTATTTTCCCTGGTAATGGTCAAAATAATTTGTGGCATTTGGGCTCATTACTACGTAATGTCCTTCATTTGCCGCTTCAATACCACCCGATTCACCACGCCATGACATTACTGCTGCACGTGCTGGTAAACCACCTTCCAGAATTTCATCCCAGCCAATCAGTTTTTTTCCTTTTGAATGAAGGAACTTTTCAATCCGTTTGATGAAATAACTTTGCAATTCATGCTCATCTTTTAACCCCTCATTTTTTATTCTTGCCTGGCAATCATTACATTCTTTCCATCTTGTTTTTGGGCATTCATCACCACCAATATGGAAATATTCGCCAGGAAAAAGTTCAACTACCTCTGAAAGAATATTTTCAAGAAACTCAAAAGTTTCATCTTTACCTGCACAAAATACTTCCTCTGATACACCCCATTCTGTAAATACTTCAAATGGACCTCCTGTACATGAAAATTCAGGATACGCTGCCAATGCTGCAACGGCATGCCCAGGTAGTTCAATTTCAGGGATTACCGTAATGAATCTGCTTTGGGCATAATTAACTACCTCTTTAATTTGTTCCTGGGTATAAAAACCGCCATGTTTTTTGCCATCAAATTCTAACGGGTGTTCTACCATATGCCCAATAACTGTTTCCTTTCTCCAGGCACCAACTTCTGTAAGTTTAGGATACTTTTTTATTTCAATTCTCCATCCTTGGTCCTCCGTTAAATGCCAATGGAAAGTGTTCATTTTCAAGCTAACCAATAAGTCAATTGTTTTCTTCACAAATTCAACAGGGAAAAAGTGCCTGCATACATCAAGGTGCATCCCCCTCCATTTAAATTGTGGATAATCATTTATGGTAACATATGGGATTTTAAAACCATCAACTTTTTGTTTACCGGCCGGAAAAATTTGAATCAGGCTTTGAATACCATAGAAGATTGCTCTGGGTGTTTTCCCTTCTACTTTTATACCTGTTTCATCAATTGTTAGGCTGTAAGCTTCATCGTTTTCAAAATCATCTTTTATCAGTAAGGAAATCATTGGTTCACTATCCGTGTTCTCATTTGATTTTTTAATGTCTAATTGATAAACTTCATTTAAATAATCAGTTAAGTAATCCGCAACAGCACTAAATTCTTTAAAATCATTGTTTATAAGGATTTTGGTATTCGTGCTAAAATCAAATTTTTCGGTACCAACTTCAAGCGATTGTGGTTTGGGTAAAATGCTGATTTTATCAATTTCAACCATCTTGTTGCCATCTTTTGTACAAGATATTATTATGCTTAGTACTAATAATAAAGTTGTAAGAAATTTAAGTTTTTTCATGTTATTATTTTTAAAATATTTTTTCGGTCTAAAGGAAATTAATAATTTATACAACAGCCATTATTTTTTCGGTAGGTTCTCATGTGCTATACTTTCAATATCTTTAAAATATTTAACCGTTTCTACCTGTAACTCCATAGTTGCTGTATCATCACAAACAATAACCCCTTTCTGGTGCATTTGAAGCATTGAAACAGTCCACATATGGCTAATGCCCCCTTCAACCACTTCGCGCAAAGCCCTTGCTTTTTGAAAACCGGTTATGATAATAATAACTTCCTGTGCATCCATAACGGTACCAACACCCACAGTTAAGGCATGGGTGGGCACTTTTTTTATATCATTGTCAAAAAATCTTGAGTTGGCAAGTATAGTGTCATAGCTCAAAGTTTTTAACCTGGTCCGTGATGTTAAAGAAGAACCCGGTTCGTTGAAAGCGATATGCCCATCTGGACCAATACCTCCAATAAACATATCTATTCCACCATAACTTGCAATTTTATCTTCAAAATTGCTGCATTCTTTTTCCAGGTCTTTAGCATTCCCGTTTAAAATATTAATATTTTCTTTAGGTATATCAATATGGTCAAATAGATTATGGAACATAAAGTAATGATAACTTTCTGGATGATCAGGGGACAAGCCAACATATTCATCCATATTAAAAGTTACTACATTTTTAAATGAGATATCACCAGCTTTATACTTTTTTATCAATTCTTTATAGGTGGGCAGAGGGGATGACCCTGTTGGCAGGCCTAAAATAAAAGGCTTTTCTTGAGTTGGGTTTGCATCCTTTATTTTTTTTACAAGGTAATTTGCAAGCCATTTTCCAACTTTTTCAGCATCTTTTTTTATAATTATTCTCATGATTAAAACTTTATTAAATTGTTATATTGTTTAATTTGTCATTAATAGTCATTTCTGTAAGCACTACTAGTAGTGCATTTCCTAATTAACATTCTATATAATTTACATTAAACCACTGAAAGGGTTTTTAACCACTTTCTGGGTAGCAAAGCCCTTTCAGTGGTTTTGAACCCTGAAAGTGGCTGTTTAAATTTTGCAACATTAATTAAAGAACTTTCTACTAGTAGATGACAAAATATTCAAAACAGTATTTGTATCAAAACTCCTTATAAAATTAGTATTACATAGTTTTAGTCCAGAGATAACTTAAAGCATTATTTTGGCATCAGCAACAAAACAACCTTTACCATCTTCAAGTGCAATAACCGGGTTCATGTCTAATTCTTTAATTTGAGGGAAATCCATGGCAAGCTGACTTAATCGCATAAGCATTTCTTTTATACATTTAATATCCCTTCTCTCATTTCCCCTAGTCCCTTGAAGAATTTTATATGCTTTAACTTCTTTTATCATTGCACCAATATCATTATCACTTAAGGGGGCAATTTTAAAACTTGTATCCTTAAATATTTCAACAAATACACCTCCCAAACCAAACATAATTACCGGCCCAAATGAAGGATCTTGTTTTAATCCCATTATTAGTTCTTCACCTTTTGGAATCATTTTGGTGACAAAAACCCCTTCTATTTTTGCTTCGGCTTTTAGTTCCTTTACATTCTTAATAATAGAATTATAGGCAATTTGAACTTCTTCACTTGAATTAATATTTAGAACAACTCCTTTTACATCAAATTTGTGTACAATATCCTGCGACATAATTTTCATTACCACGGGGAACCCGATTTTCTTTGCGATCTTAATTGCTTCTTCCGGGTTGTTCGCCATTCCATTTGACATAATAGGCATACCATAGGATTTAAGAACTTTCACAGCTTCTTCCTCGTATAAATAAGTTTTTTCTTTTTTGGAGGCCGATTTTAAAAGGGTTTGTACATTTTTCTTATTTACTTCAAAATACTTTGTTTCACTATTTTTTTTAGTCAATAATTGCTTAAAGTGGTAGGTTGCAGCAAATGACCTACTCATTGATTCCGGTAAATGATAGTGTGGTATTTTGTTTTTTTGCAACATATCTACACCGCCGGCCACATCTGCTTCACCCATAAAGGATGTATAAACCGGTTTGTCATGTGCTTTAGCTACTTCAATAATTTCTTTAGCAATTACCTCTATGTCCGTCATTGATTGAGGGGTCAGTATTACAAAAACCCCTGCTACTTCATCATCATTCAAAGTGGCATTAATGGCTGCATTATACCTGTCAGAGCGTGCATCGCCTATTACATCAACAGGGTTGTTAATATTGGCTGTTGAAGGTAAATGCCTTTTAAGCTTTTTTCTGGTTTCATCTGAAAATTTGGCTAATTGCAGGTTTTCCTTTATGCTTGCATCAGTGGTTAAAACACCAGGCCCCCCTGCATTGGTGATAATGGCAATTTTATTTGATATAGGAATGGGTTGGTAAACAAATGCTGTGGCAATATTAAACATTTCTTCAATATGGTTACATCGAATAATTCCGGCTTGCTTAAATGCTGCATCACAAATATCATCACTACCCGCCAAAGATCCTGTATGAGATGCTGCAGCTGAAGCACCTTCCAGAGTTCTGCCGGATTTAATAATCAGCACCGGTTTGCCACTTTTCTTAATGATTTCCTGAGAGACATCCATTAATGCCCGGCCATCCGATATTTCTTCAAGGTAAACTAATATCACTTTGGTTTTAACATCTTTCATGAGGTAATACATTAAATCTACCTCACTGATATCAGCCTTGTTCCCAAAGCTGATAAATTTTGAAAAACCAATGTGTTTAGCTTTTGCATAATCTAACACGGCGGTACATAAAGCACCACTTTGTGATAAAAAGCCAATGCTTCCTTCTTCCGGCATTTTACGGGCAAAAGAAGCATTCAAATTTGATATGGGGTCTGTATTTATTACACCCAGACAATTAGGGCCAATAAAAGAAATATTATACTTTTCGGCAATTTCAATTAATTGCTTTTCCCTGGCAATACCTTTTTCCCCTATTTCTTTAAAACCGGCGGAAATGACAATTGCTGCTTTAATACCTTTAATTCCACATTGTTCCAGAGCCCTTGGGCATAGTGGACTGGGAATAACCAATATCGCCAGATCTACAGCGGCTTCAATGTCATTTATATTTTTGTAAGCTTTTACCGAACAAATAGATCTTTCTTTTTGGCTTACAGGATAAACCACACCATTGTACCCTGCTTTTATTATGTTCTCTAAAATATCATAAGGAACGGTACCTTCAATATTGGTTACCCCAATAACTGCTATTGATTTAGGATAAAACAGCTTATCAAGGTTTTCCTGGTGGATTTTGAATCTTTTAGTCATAGAATTAGGGTTTTTGGATTCTTTTAACCACTAAGTGTACTAAGAACCGCTAAGCAGATTTTGTATATAAAGTCACCTATATTCTATTTTTGTGAATTAACAAGAATTTATCAACGACTGGAACTAGTTTCTGGACGCTTGTTGTCTATAGCAAACTGTTGATATTTAGCACAAAACAACCAGTAACTAGTAGTGCGTTTTTTAAATAACATAGTATAAATTTGTTTTAGATTTTTTCTTTAGGCAAGGTAAAATTTGCAAGCATAGCCGTAGCTACGTTTAATAATTTTAACGAAGCATAAAGGAAAAAGGTTTACAAATTTGCTGTGTTATTTAGGAATCGCATTACTAGCTACCAGTACCGAGTCAATTAGTAAATTTCATTAAATACAATATACACATATACATTTCATTATAGAGTAAACTTGCAATTATTTTTTCCATTCTTTGATTTTGTATCCATAAGTGGCAAAAAACAGTATAAATAGATAGGATGGTATTAATATTAAATAGGCCATTTGCGAACTAAAAATATCGGATATATGACCCCAAATCAATGGTAGTATAGCACCACCCGAAATTGCCATTACTAACAAAGCAGAACCTGTTTTTATGTGTTTTCCTAAACCTTCAATTGCCAATGGCCATACAGCAGGCCAAACTAGTGCATTTGCCAAACCTAAAATGGCAATAAAAAATACCGAAATAAATCCGGTTGTAAGAAGAGCCCCGGTCGTAAATATTAAACCTAATATCGCTGAAACAAGTAAAGCAATATGCTGGTTTACATAACGTGGGATCAGTATTATTCCCAAAATATAACCTACTAACATGCCAATCATTGTATAAGTAGTGAAGTTTTTAGCTGTTTCCATAGGAATATTCAGCGATTGGCCATAGCGAATTATTGTATCACCAGCTATAACTTCAGCGCCAACATAGAAAAATAAGGTTATTACACCCAAAACGAGGTATGGATATGCTAAAATATGGTTTTTATCTTCTGTTTTTGATTCAATGGTATTATCAGCTTCACCATTCTCTTCTGATTCAATTTCAGGAAGATTGGAAAACTTTAGTGCTATTCCGACTATAACCAAGGTAATAGCCATTCCTATATACGGATTTATAACACGCTCGGCCAGGCTGTTCAGAAATAACTCCCTATCTGCCGGAAGCAAATTCCCCAAATTTTTAATAGCTTCATCATCACCTGCCTGAACCACAAAATATGCTAATGCTAATGGCGCAATAGCACCTGCAGATTTATTAGCAATACCCATAATACTAATTCTTTTAGCGGCAGATTCTATGGGACCCAGAATAGTAATATATGGATTAACAGCTGTTTGTAAAACTGCCATTCCTGTTCCAAGAATAAATAAACCTATTAAAAAAACTGAAAATTCACGTGTATATGCGGCCGGAATAAAGGTCAGGGCACCAACAGCCATAATCCAAAGCCCAACAGACATACCATTTTTAAAACCCAGTTTTTGCAATACCCATGATGAAGGCAGAGCCATTACCATAAAACTTATATAAAAAGCCAGGGTTACAAAAAATGCTTGAAAATCAGTCAGTTCACAAGCTGTTTTTAAATAGGGAATAAGCAATCCATTCAGCCAGGTAATAAAACCAAGTATAAAAAATAATGCGCCAATTATAATAATTGGTCCAAGTAGTGTTTTTTGTTTTGTCATGTTCTAAAATTTAAATATATATAATACAAATAATACGTTGCACTGCAACGTATTTACACTTTTATCTAAAAAAAAATGCGGTTTCTGCCAAAAAACCATGAAAACTTAAATTCATTAACCTAAAAAAAAATCAAACCTAAGAAATTATTGGCAGAAAACCGCATCAAACCTAAAACGAGAGAATTATTAACCGATACCTTCCATTGACTTTTCAAGAGCCCTGGCGTGTGATAAGAACTCTTTCACAGTCATTTCTTTAAAATACAACAAACCGTGGCTTATCCTAATAATGGGGTTTTCATTTAAATAGAAATAATCTTTTCCCAAAAGTAACTGTATATCTTTTAACTGCTCAACCCAAATTTTTTGGGTCAATGTGCTAAATTTTCCATCTAACATATGACTAGGAAACGAAGCTTCTACCTGGCTCATGTAACAATCTGTAAAAGCATTATTTAATACGGCCATTGAATTTAAGGAAACCGGTACAATCACTTCACTTTCGGCAGGATGGAATCGATACCACACATTCCTGTAACCCCAAATGCGTAACTTTGATAAATCTTCTTCCTCACCCCATAAACGAACCGCTTCAGCAATAGCCTGCAGAACTTTATAATGGGTGTCAGGCCCACTTCCTTCCGGGTCCAATGCCAGGCTGATAACAGTAGGTTTAAGTTTACGAAGCATTTCTAAAATGGGTATCACATCCCTGGCTCTTTCCGGCTGTTCAGTAAAAATGTCGCCGGTATAGAATCCAAGCCTCAGGTGGTGTACATTTTTTACCTGAACCCCAAAATGTGCCCAAACCAATTCCTCTTCAAATTCACGCATCATTCCCTTAAGCTTTTGTACTTTAACAGGGTTTTTTTCGCCATCATAACTCCGATTTAAGATAGCAATTATATCGTTAATGGTATATCGTAAATCTTCTTTATCTTTTACTTCATATATTTCTACTATGGCTCTTACTACCCTGTGGCACAACCCCCTTCTTTGTCCTACCTGATCCTGTGCAGCAACCTTATTTAGGTAATGTGATACATCTTTATCCCACTTAAATTTAAAGCCTGTTTCGAAAAAATCTTTGTATTTTACCATTTCGATTTTTCCGTTATCAAGAAACTTTTTTGTATCACGTAAAACTTCTGTTACAAAATTATTTGTAACGGCAGTAAACCCTGATGTTAGCACAGCAAAGTGGAAATCATTGCTTGCATCGCGCAATTGCCTGTTGATGTGAGGAAGTATCCCCAGCATTACATCATCATGATGTGGGCCTGTATGATAATAAGTCTGGTTTTTTTCACGGGCAATACCTTTGCTTATTTTTTTGGTTACAGAATCTATTACAGACTGGACAGTTTCTTCATTTAAACCGGGTATTTGTTTACAGTAGCGGTCGTTTTTTAAATCGCTTAAAACCAGGTGATGTCCATATTTATCTAATTTTTTGCAAAGATTTATAATTGACCTCTCTGTTTTTTCATGTGTCCATTTGCCGGAGCCATAATATTGGTCCACACTATCGGTAAGGAATGCTGCAGCACTTTTGGTTGCATAAAACCTTCCGTATTTTAGTTTGTGTAAAACTGTTGCAGGGTATACATTACTTGCTTCGCTTTCAAGGGCATCTTTAACCACTTGTGCTTTTGCTTCCCCGGCAGCAATAATAATTGCGGTTGCATCTGGTTTGTAGCTTATAGTTTCCAAACCTATAGTTATAACCAATCGGTTTTTTGATATTTCTATCCCGCCAAGGTCGCCTGCTGCTACTGCCTGTGTTTCAAAATTAGTGGCGGTTAGGCGTGTAGTAGAAAAATGATCAGAGCCGCGGGTATTAAATGCAATGTGGCCATCGGGGCCAATTCCGCCAAGGAAAAAGCCAATTCCACCTAATGACCTTATTTTTGCTTCATATTCTGTACACCAATCATCGATTAAAAATATTGATTCCTGCTTCAATCGTTCTTCTTCCGATTTAAATTCACGGTACCTTAAGGAAAGGTCAACTTTTGAGTCCGGGAATATTTCAGAAAAATGTTTGCCTTCGGCAAGAGGAATTTCATCAGAATTGATTAATAAAGCTTTGCTTCTGTCAAGACCAAACCCATCGATATAAAAATTATTTACATAATCGAAAAAGCTATTTGCCTGTTTAGAACTAATCGGGTAAAATTCATCAATTTGTACAAAATGTAAACCGGATAGCTCCGGTTTTTTAGTAATTTCAAGGCCGTATTTAGCCCGTATATCTTTTGCTTTTTTTGAACTCCAGTTATCAAGAATAAATGTAGTCCATTTTATAAAATGTTCAGGTGTTTTTCCTGTGGGAAGGCTTATAACACCATCCGGGTTTTCGGCAACCCATTCAATAAAACGCAAGGCGGTAAAAAGCCCCAGTTGAGGAAAGTTGTCAACGGTAATGTAGGGCATGCGGGTACTTATCTTATCCATACCTGAATGTTTAAAAAATGCCTGCTCTACTGAAGATAAGTTTTGTTTCATATTGTTATAATTGTTAAATTGTTATAGATAATTATTTTTATGTTTTAAAACCCGGCAGGTTTTAAAACCTGCCGGGTTTGAGAAGATTAATTATTGATTTAAATTATTTTGCATACCATAATTGGGTAGATTGTAAATCAGCGCCCTGACGTGCAACGGCAGCACTTGTATTAGATCCATTTGTCTCATATGTTCTACTACCATATCTCATTCGTTGAGGATAAATAGCACCAATATCTCCTCCAATATAGTATAACTTATCATTACTAACACCATTAGCTAACTCACTTGGGTATCCTGTTTTACGGACAATTGCCCATGCTTCAAAACCATCAGTATAAGTTGCAAGCCATCTTTGAATAGCAATTTTTTCAAGATTTTGTTCTTGAGTTCCGTTTAATAGAGCCATAGTGGAATTTGTAATAAAATCTTCAATATCTCCATCATCAACGCCCCACAGTCTCATGGCATAACGAATTCCTTCATGGTACATTGTTTCAGCATTTTCAGTTCCAACTCCTAAAACTGCTGCTTGTGCTCTTAATAGGTATGATTCACCTGTAGTCAGAATCAATTCGTTAAAAGGTTTTTGCCCCTGATTTTTCTGTTGCGTAACAACTTCTGAAGGTTCACTAAAGAACTCCCATTTTGCGTACTTTTTCATAGCACTGGCCAGACGTGTTGGTTGCCCTATATATAAACTGTTCTCAGGTATTGTAAAAGTAACACTGTCCGGTAATTCCTCATAAAAATCAGTATTCCCAACCACGTGTGCAATCTTATCCCTGATATGTCGAACCTGTTCAAAGAAATTGTCATGAGGTTCAGGATCTTCAGGTGTACTTTCAGGTTGTTTGAAACCAAATATACCTCCCGGGGCAGGTTGGGCATAATAGCTTAATCGAGGATCTCCATAATCCTGTAGATAATTGATTACATGTTCACCAACATTCCATTTAGAACCTAACCCACCAAAGTTATGCCAAATATCACCATAACATGCAGCGCCCCATTGAGAGATTTCCGCATCTTTATCCAAAACTACATTGTCAGCTTCACTTTCCAAGAATAAATTTGCACTAAGTGCCGCATTAATAGCAGCATCTGCAAAGTTTTCACCAGATGCACCTTTAGCTCTTATTGCGATTCTTAACTTTAAGGTGTTAGCCAGCTTTTTCCACTTTTGCATATCACCGCGGCAATATATGTCATTATCGCCAATATCTTGTACGCCATCACCACTATTGGTTGCATCTCCAATAATAGTCATTGCACGGTCTAAATCAGCAATAATACCTTGATAAATATCTTTTTGGGCATCAAATTTAGGTAAAATAATAGATGTGTCCGCAGCTTCACTGTATGGAATTTCACCAAATACATCAGTAAACATCTGATAGTATAAGCCTTTCATAATAAGTCCAGTAGCATGCATGAGTTCGTTTTCAAATTCGCCACCTACATCTGTTAGTTTCATGAAATTATCTAAACCACCAAGGTAGCCTTCTAGCCAATCCCAAGAAGCATTTGTATATGAGGCACTAAATGAATAGCCTAAAGTACCAGGCCACCATGAACCACTATGTCCAAAAGTAAAATGTCCTGCGTAGCGGTCGGTATGGATCAACTGAGCTCTCCAATAAGGATATCTGTCCGGGGCGTATAATCTATATTGAGGATTGGTGATAAAATACTTAGCACTTGCCTCTTCTTGAGTTATTCCATTCGGGTTTGTATTAATCTCCTTGAAATCGTTGGTGCATGATGCCAAACCAAGCAGGAGTACGAAACCAAATAATATCTTAATTTTTTTCATAATATTTTCTATTTAAAATTTAATATTCAGGTTAAAACCAAAACTACGGGTAGTAGGCATATTGTAAAAAAGCATACCCTGTGCATAGTTACTTGTACTATAACTAGATTCTGGGTCAAAGTTTTCCATTTCTTTATATAAGAAAAACAAATTGCGACCAATTACACTAATTGATACATCATTGATAAAGATATTGTCCAATAAACTTTTTGGTAAATTGTAAGTTAAGGATAATTCTCTTAATCTAATATTGGTTTGGTCATATATGTAGTCAGAAGTACGTAAATTGTTCCAATACTCACTTCCGGTTATTGAAGTTGTATTTGCTGTACCATCTGCGAGAACAGCATCTTCGTAAATATAACCAGTTTCCCTGTATTCTAAAGTTCTTTCAGAAACACCTGTTGCATCAAGTTGCTTGTCAGTTCCTGAATACAACTGACCACCATAACGTATGTCAATTAAAAAATTAAGACTTAAAGCTTTATATTTTAAGCTGTTGTATATGCCACCGGTCCAATCAGGCTGGAAATTACCTAAATATACCATTTCCTCGCTATTAAGAGGTATACCATTGTCCTCTACAATCATTCTTCCTTGATCATCATATCTGTATGTATATCCGTATAAATCACCATATCCACCACCAACAGTGGCCTGAGCTTTTATATTCCCTGCATTAGTTGAGCTTAGCGTGTAACTTTCCAATTCTTCAATGAGTTCAACCAACCTATTGTTGTTTTTACCGAAGTTAAAGGAAATGTCCCATGAAAAATTTGGAGTTTTTACTGGTATACCTCCGATCTGAAATTCTGCACCTTCATTGATCATTAATCCAACATTTTCTCTAAAAAATTGGTAGCCAGTAGCTGCTGGTACTGGAACATCAAAAATCAAATCACTTGATTCAATTTTGTAATATGAAAAGTCACCATACATACGATTATTAAACATACTTAATTCCAGACCAAGTTCTAATGATGTAGTTTGTTCTGGTTTTAGATTAGCATTCATTTTAACGTCAGGCCTACTAAGTGTTGTTAAACCTAAGTATCCATCCTGATTTAAGTCATAGGTTAAATCAATTTGATAAGGGTCGGTATCTGAACCCACTTTTGCCCAGCTACCTCTCACTTTGAATAAATCAAACATATCACCAATAGGCTGTATCACTTCATTTAGCAAAAATGCTAAACTAAATGATGGATAAAAATAAGACCAGTTATTTTCAGGTAAAGTTGAAGACCAGTCATTTCTGCCTGAAAGATCCAGATATGCAAAGTTTTTATAAGATAAGGATATATTTCCGTATAATGAATGAATCTTTTTTTCCCTCAAAGGAGTATAATAAGCATCTAGTTCAGCTGCACTACTGGTTGTGTATTTGGTTGGGATTTTGAAATCTACACCATGAACTCTTTGAGAATTATACGTTTGATATAGCATGTTGCCCCCAAAATTAGCTGATAAATTCATATCTGAACTTAATTCCTTGTTAAACATGAATAAAAAATCAGCATTGCTTTCTGTATTGGTTTGCGTACTGTAATCAAACGCACCACTTTGGCGGAACCAGTGTCCGGGAGGGCTAACAATTTCAATTTTTTGAGTAACCAAATCCGTACCGGCCCTAACAAAAACGCTTAAAAAATCTGTTAATTCGTAGGTAGCTTTTACAAATCCCTGCATACGGTTTCTTGAATCCTTATCTACATTTTGATGAAGCACCCAATATGGGTTACCACCTGAACCGTCAGTATAAGTTATTACAGAAAAATCTGAAGGGTCCTGATAGTCTTTGTAATCTTCTAAAACAAGGTTTCTGGGAACATCCCACATATAGGCCATTATACCTTGAGATCCTTGCTCAGCTCGATTGTTTACATCCTGAGTGAAATAGGTTACTTTGGCATCCAGGCTTAATCGGTTTATTTTGTGAGTAGCCCTAAGATTAAAGTTGTTTTTCTTTAACCAGGAGTTTTCAAGCATACCATTATTGGTGTTGTTTGTATAAGAAAACCTAAAGGTTGTATTTTCAGAACCACCGTCCAAAGCAACAGTGTTAACCATATTAACTCCTGTTTGGAAAAAGTCTTTAACATTATTTTCTTGCGCAACATATGGCCTGTTCTCACCAATATTATCACCGTTGGCATCTTTTCCAATAGGTTTCCAGTACATAACATCACTTCCATCAAACTTGGCACCCCAGGAACCACTATACTGTCTCAATTCGTCAATATCGGTATAAGTAAGTCCTGATGCACCCTGACCATATTCGTTTTGGTATTTAGGAAGTATCATTGGGTTATCAAAAGTAGTTTGTAATGAATAGGAAACTCCTATACCTTTACCCGCTTTTCCTTTCTTCGTGGTAATTAATATTACACCATTAGCAGCTCTTGATCCGTAAAGCGCCGCGGCATTAGGACCCTTTAGTACCGTAATTGATTCAATGTCATCCGGGTTGATATCTGAGATACCAGTACCACGATCCCAGCGGGTATATTCTGCAGTTCCACTTTCATTGGCAGATCCATATCCGGAATTGTCAATTGACAGACCATCAACAACATACAATGGCTGATTATTCCCAGTAATTGAGTTGTTACCACGGATAATTACCCTTGTACCACTACCCACACCACCGGTTGACTGGGTTAAGGTTACACCGGCAACTCTACCAGCGAGGGAGTTAACTACATTTGTTTCTTTTACTCCAGCCAAAATGTCGCCGCCAACTTCTGTCACAGCATAACCAAGGGCTTTTTTCTCTTTGGTTATACCAAGGGCAGTTACCACCACTTCTTCAAGACCTACATCAGAGGCTACTAATGCCACATTAATTGTTATTTGGCTGCCAACTGCAATAGTTTGGGCGGTATAACCCATAAAAGAGAAAAGAAGCGAAGCATTATCACCGGGTATTTTAATGGAATAATTTCCATCCATGTCGGTGATTGTTCCTTGTGCAGTTCCTTTAACTGCAATGTTCACACCGGGTAAGCCCGAGCCATCAGAGGCATCAGTTACCTTACCCGTAATAGTACGCTGTTGGGCGTACATACTGCCACTTAATACTACTAATAGCATCAGGGCAGAAATCACGATTTTTTTCATAGATTTGATGTTAGATTAATAAATTAGAACAAAAAGAAATTAAAAACTCTTGATTCTTTGTTTTTTTAATATATCAAAAGTCCTCTTTAATAAATGGTTATATTATTCTATTGCTAAATTGTTATCATACAACAATGTAACAGTATAACAGTATAACAATTCAGTTTATAAGCTTATTTATCATTAGCGTTTCTTTGTTTAAAATCACTTCCTATTATGTTTGATGATTAAATTTACTTTTCAAATATATTTTCAATTACCATAGCTACAGAACCTAAAATGTTGGCATTCGAACCTAATTTTGAAACAACAATTTCTGTTTGGTTTCGTAACTTTGGGATACTATAATGATTTAATGCTTGTTCAATAGGTGTTAACAAATATTGATTAGCTTCAGCCATCCTTCCACCCAAAATAATTAATTCAGGATTAAAAAGTTGTATTAATATTGATATGCCTTTACCCAATTCAAAACCTACTTGCGAAATTATTGATATGGCAAATTGGTCACCTTCATTGGCAGCCTCAATAATTGTTTTGGGAATTAATTCCTGTCCACTATTAATTGTTTTATTTAAAGTAGAGTTTCGTCCTGCACTTAAACCTTCTTTTGCCAGCCTGACTAAAGCTGTTCCGGATGCTACTGTTTCCAGGCAACCTTGTTTTCCACAATTGCACAAGATACCATTGTCAACTAATGGAATATGACTTAACTCTCCGGCAAAACCGGATGCACCACTATATAGTTTACCATTGATAATCATCCCTAAACCTACTCCCCAACCTACATGCATGATCAGGGCATTTTTTGCACCTTTTGCCAAACCGTAGCGATATTCAGCTATTGTCCTTGCCTTTGCATCATTTTCAATATATACCGGAAGCTGAAATTTTTCTTTAAAACGAGAAACCAATGAACGATCCTTTTCATGAAAAAAAGTATAATTACACCCATTTTCAGCATCAACCAAACCCGGCATATCAACTCCCACACCCATGAGTTTTTCGCGTGCAATTCCTGATTCATTAATGAGCACATCAGCAATCTCGTGAATTTTATCTATTTGTTTACTATCGTTTTCAAGTTTTAAGGGGTAGATTTTTAGTCCTGTAATGTTTTCTAGTTTTGTGTTGAATATGGCCATCTTTGTAGTAAACCGTCCGATGTCAATTCCTAAAATATAAAATGTGTTTTTTTGAAGGCCAAATAGGTTTGGTCGCCTTCCCCCACTTGAATTTCCCTGTCCTTGTTCTTTTATAACGTCAACTGAGATTAATTCGTTGACTGTTGCTGTTATGGTGGGAATGCTGGACTTTAATTTTTTACTGATATCTGCAGCCGATTTTGCCCCGTTAAAATAGAGATACCTAACAATGCGTTTTTTAAGCAAGTGCTTTTTCTTTTCAACATTGCTGAGTTGTTTTAACGAATTTTTTGATTCGGTTAAAAAATCCATAACAGGTTTTACAAGTAAATTAGGTTTCAGGTTATGCAAAATTGAAGACGAAGTTACGACAAATATTTACTAAAACAAAGAAACTTTAATGAAAAAATTAAAAAGACTTATTTTGTAAAAAAGATTTTACATTAACATATTTTAACTACTCAGCCATCAAAAAGTGAAAAAATGCCTCAGATTCACAGAAAAACAATGAAATTTTTTAACACATTATAAAAAAGTTAGCCGAAATATGACAACAAGTTTCGGCTAAAGCCTGTGTTTATATGCATTTTAAACTACGGCATGAATGCCGTAGCTAGTCAAAATAAGCATGTTACGACTTAGCTTGACGGCTATGTGCTCTGCACCTTATTCCGATTTTATACAATTTTCTACAAATATTAACGTGGCTCTGCCACTTTATTACAAAAAATAGGTGTGGAACACCGGAAATAT
>JBDLJL010000087.1:0-22647 GCA_039714415.1 Bacteroidota bacterium | reverse complement strand
ATGGGTCGATGATATCGTTTATGCTATTTTAAAAAAGGAATGGAATTAATATATAAATATAACGTAGTCTAATAAATAAACCGCATTAATAAGACGGCTTGTAATTAACGTTAGACTTAATTAAACCAAAGTAATGAAACGAAAACGAAAAACGATACTATTAATCATTTTGATAGTAATAATTGTTCCTGTTTTGGGACTTAAAATATATTTTGAAGTTAATAATGTCTTTTATGAAAAAAGGATTGAACAAATGAAGAAAAATAATGAACTAAATATTCAAGTTGAAAGCTCAATTGAGCATAAGACATTGAAAATGGATGATTATGAAATTCATTATTTCGTATCAGGAAAAGAAAATTCTGATTTAATAATATTTTTGCATCCTGCTTTTTCTGACCATAGAGCATTTAATCAACAAATAGATTTTTTCTCAAAAGGCCATAGAGTTATTACTATTGACTTAATTGGACACGGACTATCAAAAGCCAAAAAATCAAAGGACAAAATTGATGCTTCTGCAAAACATATTAATGAAATAATGAAAATTGAAGGATTTGAAAAAGTACACCTTGTTGGGGTTTCAATGGGTTCTTTGATTGCACAATATTTTGCACTTAACTATCCTGAAAAAACTAAAACTCTGACAGCACTTGGTGGACATGATATAAATAAAGAGAATAAGGAAATTGCTAAAGTTCAAAGGTCTTATAATTTGAGTTTGATATTTAGGGCAGTGTTTTCTATGAAAACATTTAGAAAGATGACTGCAGAGAATATTTGCAAATCTAAAAAAGGACAAGCTTTGTTTTATGAAACAACCAGTCATTATGAAAGAAAATCATTTATGGTAATGCAGGGCCTTCAAAATGTAATTAAAGATAGAAAGAACATTAAGCCCAAATACCCGACTTTAATGTTAATTGGAGAATTTGATATAGAATTATCGAAAAAAATGGCAAAAGAATGGCATACCGAAATTGAGAATAGTAAATATTTCATGATTGAAGATGCAGGACATTGTGCAAATATTGATAGACCGCTAGAATTCAATAAAATAGTAAAAGAATTTATAGAAGGGGGTGATTAATATCTAAGTTCAACAAGATGTATAAATAAAACTAATAAAAGGAATTATAATGATTTTACAAAATAACACAATACTAATTACGGGTGGGAGTTCAGGGATTGGACTTGAATTAGCAAAGAGACTAATTAAAAAAAACAATAAAGTAATAATTTGCGGTCGTTCAAAAGAGAAACTTGAAAATGCAAGAATAGAACATCCAGAAATTGAGATATTCCAATGCGACTTATCCAAAGAAAACGAATGTGAAAAATTAACACATTGGATTAAAGAAACACACAAAGAATGCAACATATTAATTAATAATGCTGCAATTGTGCACATTGCTAATTTTTACAAGGATGAAAAAATACTTGAAAAAGTTAAAACTGAAATCCATACAAATTTATTAGCCCCAATAATATTGACAAAACTTTTTATTCCAATTCTTGAAAACAACCTTAAACCCAAATTAATCAACATTACTTCTGGATTGGCTTATGTTCCAAAAGCAGATTATCCATTTTACAATGCAACAAAATCTGCATTGCACTCATTTACTCAAACATTAAGAATGCAAATGGACGAATCAGCCATTGACATATTAGAAGTATTTCTTCCACCTGTCGATACACCTTTTCATAAAGGCAATCCACCAAAAAAAGTAATAACTGTGGAAAAAGCAGTTGATAAAATGATTAGTGGTATAGAAAAAGAAGAAATTGAAATACGAGTAGGAATTACAAAACTAATTTATCTAATTTCAAGAATAGCACCCAAATTTGCATTAAAGAAAGTTAACAGTTAGTAATAATAACTTTTGCTAAAATATGAACCAGTAACTTTGGAAATGGAAATTAATAGAAGGCTTAAAGAGAACAATTTATGAGATTAAAGAAAAAATAACGCACTAAATTATTAACAATACCTTTTTTGTTTTGGTTAAGCCAGGTTGGGGCTGATAACAAACAATCATACAGTAAAAACATATAATTGTAAAGAAATTGAACACCCAATGTCAAATATATTTACACAAATATTTGAATTCTTTTGTACTACAAACTTCTATTATTTTTATAAACAGTAGCTTATACTTATTGGCAATGTATTTGATTTTTCTACCACAATTTAGGATTATTTAATTAAAATAGGATGATAAAACATTATTTAATTTTCATAAATAATTCAATTTTATAAAGGCTATATGATAAGATACATTTTGAAATTAGGTTTTCGAAACCTTCAGAAAAGTAAAGGAAACACCTTTATAAATCTTCTTAGCCTTACTTTAGGGTTTACTATTTTAATACTTATTGCAGTTTTTGTCCAAAATGAATTGAGTATTGACAACTTTCATTCAAACTCATCGATAATTTATAAATTATCTTATGGTAAATCAAGTGGGACACCTGGTCCCCTCTCATCATTATTAAAAAACAATTTCCCGGAAATTAAGGATGCAACACATATTGAAACACATCAATTGTTTGCATTATCACCTGCTTTAAACTATAATAATAATGCATTTGAAATTGAAGATTATTACTCAGCAGATTCTTCTTTCTTTAATATTTTTGATTTTCAGGTGATACAAGGTAACATAACTGAAGCACTAAGTACTCCATTTTCGATTATCCTGACAGAAAGTGAAGCAAACCGGATTTTCAAAAATGAGGTTCCTTTAGGCAAATCTATAACTTGGAAAACTTTCCAGGATTTTACATTTAATATAAAAGCAATTGTTAAAGAACCGCCACAGAACTCCTCAATACAATTTAAGGGCTTAATTTCTGAAGCATCCGTTAAAAAAATGACACCCTATTATCCTGAAAACTGGGGGTTTACTGTTTATGAAACTTACCTTCTTCTACAACCAAATGTTAATCCATCGAAATTAGAAAAAAAACTAAAAAACTATCTTATAGAGTTTTACAATACTAATATGTCAAACTCTGCCAATCATGCTGATGCACAATTGACCCCTTTAAGATTACATTCATTAGGGGATGTATATTTTAATAAATATCTCATCAACGATACAACAAATAATGGTAACTTATTTCTTATAAAGGTGCTTATTATTATTGGTATACTTATAATGACATTATCAATAATTAATTACGTTAATCTTACGACAGCAAGGGCATCTTTGAGAAATATGGAGATTGGGGTACAAAAAGTATTTGGTTCAGGCAAATCAACTCTTATTTTTCAATTTCTTACTGAAACAACCATCATTAGTTTTTTTGCGTTACTGATCAGTTTCTTATTTACACTTTTTTTATTACCGCTGTTTAGTGAATTTATGGGGTTTGAGAGACCCTTAAAATTCCCCTTTGTTTTCTTTTTAATTGCTATTCCCTGGGCAATATTAATTGGTATTATTTCCGGCTTGTATCCCGCCTTTTTCTTATCTTCTCAAAAAGTCATTGATATATTAAAAAAGAATATCGGAAATTTCCGAACCGGAATAAAATTACGTTATGCCCTTGTGGTATTTCAATTTTTCATTTCAATTTCTTTAATCACTTTAACTTTATTGGTTTTTAAACAAATAAATTACGTAAAGAACAAGAATTTAGGCTTTGATAAAGAACATATAATTTATGCAAAATTACCATTTGAATTAATGGGTGAAAAAAAAGATGTATTGAGAGGGAGCTTATATAAATTGCCTTTCATAGAAAATATTGCATTCTCAAGCACTATTCCAGGGAAAATTGAAGGTCTTAATAGTCAGGTTATAGATGGAAGAAATGTTAATTTCGCATCAGTATGGGTTGACCCTGAATTCATTGAATTATATGATTTACAACTAAAAAGGGGCAGGTTTTTTTCAAAGGAATATAAGAGTGATATAAATTCTACAGCCCTTATAAATGAGGCAGCAGTTAGAGCCTTTAATATAGATAATCCTTTTAAACTTGAAATAAGGGTGCCTGGAGGTAAAGCAAAAGTAATAGGTGTTGTAAAAGATTTTAACTTTAAATCGTTGCATCACCCAATAGAACCTATAAGCATTGTATATTTACCAAGACAGGGTGCTTTTATTAATATTAAATTGAAAGGGGGAAATATTTCGAACCCTCTTGCTGATATAGAAAAGGTGTGGAAAGAACTTTCACCTGAAACCCCGTTTAGTTACCATTTTTTAGACTCAACACATGACCAGTTATATAAGAATGAAGAAAAAATGGGTAAAGCCATATCTCTTTTTTCTATGATTGCAATATTAATTGCGATACTTGGAATATTAAGCCTTTCAATCTTTTTATGCGAGAGTAAGATAAAAGAAATTGGTATTCGGAAAATTAACGGGGCAAAAACACGAGAGATTGTTTTATTATTAAATAAGGGGTTGGTTTTTAATTTGTTAGTTGCATTCATAATTTCCTGCCCATTTTCATTAGTAATAATTAGAAATTGGTTAGATAATTTTGCTTATAAAACTTCCATTGACCCCTGGATATTCATTGCATCAGGATTAATAGTTGGAATTATTTCATTAAGTATTGTGATTTGGCAAACTTGGAAATTTGCTATTATGAACCCAGTGGAAACTTTACGATATGAATAAAAAATTTATTAGATGTTATTAAACCAAATAGATAATTAAAAAATAAACAAATGAAACGAACATGATATTTATTAATTATAATATCACAAAAGGGAATGATTAAAAAATACCATGTGAGAACGAAGTGGTCACACACGTTCTCAATTTTTGAATTAACATATTGTCAAATAATTATAAAAATTTAACCTTGAACTTAACGATAGCTTATTTATCACATCGGATGAAGTTATTAAAGGATTTAAAATTGATGAAATTAAACCCTAAGTGAAAACAACAGGCTACATAATAATATTGTTATTAATATTATTTTCAAATGTTAATAACATTTCTTCTATTAAGGCAAATAATTGTAATCGGGGATATATTAAATTGATTTTGTATGCAATTTGTATGCAAATTTGCAAAACAAAAAAGCCCTACATTTCTGTAAGGCTTTGATTGTCAGCGTGAACCCGAAGGGATTCGAACCCCTAACCTCCTGATCCGTAGTCAAGTGCACTATCCAGTTATGCTACGGGTCCAATATTTAAGGATGCAAAAGTAATTATTTTCACCAATAATTACAAATAGAATTTAAGAAATTAATCGTTTTTCAATATCTTTTTAATAAACCGCCATCCAGCTGATGATCTTATATACTTTTCCCATTTTCTATCTTCAATACGAGAGGGACATTCTTCAATATAAATAATTTCCCCAGGTACGCGTGAACTTGTGTAAATGGACTTTTTATCGTTGTGTTCAAACAGGTTTTGTGTCAAAAAGTTTTAAGGCTTTATTATAAATTTAAGGATGTACAAGTATTAAAAAAAATATGTAAGTTTGTTATTCTATATCTGATTCATAAAAAATACACGAAATTATTGCTTTAAAAACACTAAAATTACCATAAAATGAAAAAAATCCTGAAAGTTCTAGCCATTTTATTCCTTATTATTGTACTATTCCTATTTTTTGCACCTATGATGTTCAAAGGGAAAATAAAGGAATTGATTACCTCGCAGGCAGGTGAGTACCTAAATGCGAAATTAGAATTTGCAGATTTGGATTTATCTTTAATAAGAAGTTTTCCTGCTCTAAGTGTCCGTATTGATGAGCTTTCACTGAGTGGAATTAATGAATTTGAAAAAGATACACTTGTGTCTTTTAATTATTTTCAAACGGATTTAAACCTGATGAGTGTCGCTTTTGGTGATGCAATTGAAATAAAAGCAATTATACTTAATGAACCGAAAGTTTTGGCCAAAGTACAGGAAGATGGAAAAGCAAATTGGGATATTGCAAAGGAAGACACAACTGTTGTTGAAGAGGTAGATACCACAGAAAGTGATTCTAAATTTAAAATAAGCCTGAAAAAATTTGAGATTATTAATGCCCATATTGTTTATGATGATGCTGACGGTGATATTTATGCGGCAATTGATAGTCTTGATTTTTATTTAAAAGGCGATATGACTCAGGATCACACCACCCTAAATATACTTACTACAATAAAGCAACTTACAACTACTTATGAAGGGATTACGTATTTGAAAAAAGTGAGTGTTGGTTTTAAGTCTGATATTGATGCTGATATGGCCAATTCAATCTTTAAATTTAAAGAAAATGAATTCAGTTTAAATGAAATTGTGTTGGGTTTTGACGGTAAAGTTGAAATGCCAAAGGATGATATTGATATCGATATTGATTTTAAAACCGGGGAAACTGCATTTAAACCAGTTCTTTCGTTAATTCCTGCTGTGTATATGACAGATTTTGCTGGAATTAAAACATCTGGCCAATTTGATCTTAGTGGTTATGTGAAAGGTGTTTATAATGATGACAATCTTCCTGCATTTGGAATTAAACTTCTTGTGGAAAATGGCCGTTTTCAGTATCCTGATCTACCACAATCAGTTGAGAATATAAATGTTGATATCCAGGTAGATAATAAAGGCGGAAGTGGTGATGATAATATCATAGATATTAAAAAGGCACATATTGAGATGGCTCAAAACCCTTTTGATGCTAATATGAAAATCATTACAACTGCCGATGATGTGGATATGGATGGTAAAGTTGCTGGGAAAATTGATTTTGGTAGTTTAACTGATATTATGCCTCTTGAAGACATGACCATAAAAGGTATTCTTGACGCTGACCTTGACTTTGGTGGTAAACTTTCTGCATTGGAAGCTGAAAAATATGATGAGTTTAAGGCTGAAGGAAAGATGGAATTGACTAAGTTTAATTATGAAAGCAGCGATATGCCTGAAATCGTTAATATTCCCTCTGCACTTATGGAGTTTACACCAAATTTTGTTAGCCTGAACAATTTGGATATTAATATTGGAAAAACGGATTTGCATTTGAATGGTAAGATTGATAATTTGTTACCGTATGTGTTTCAGGACTCTACGCTAATGGGGCAATTTAATTTCACATCAAAATATTTCAATGCAAATGACCTAATTGCTGAAAGCGAAGAAGAGCAAGTAGTTGAAGAAACTGATACAGTCCCTCTTACGGCAGTTCAGATACCTGGAAATATTGATTTTCTATTACGTTCAAAAATGGATAAGGTTATTTACGATAATATTGAAATAACAAAACTTAGTGGTGATATTATTTTAAGGAATAGTAAAATGGTTTTTAAAGGTGTTGATATGAACCTGTTAGGTGGTAATATGAAAATGGATGGATATTATGATTCAAAAGATACATTAAACCCTAAGGTCAGTTATCAAATGAAGATTAAAGATTTTAATATCCCGGCTGCCTTTGACGCTTTTAATACGGTTCAGCAATTAGCACCTGTTGCTAAAAATGCCAATGGTCAGTTTTCGTTAGATTTTGGTTTTTCAAGTGACCTTGATTATTATTTATCACCGGTTTACAACACTTTAAATGGTAAAGGAGGGTTCTTGTCAGAGTATATTAAATTAACCGGGGTTGAAACCTTTACAAAATTAGCAAACTTGATTAAATGGCCAAAGATATCGAATCCTGCTCTTAAAAATATTGATTTAAAATTTCAAATAAAAGATGGTAACATAAAAGTTGATCCTACAAAAATGCAACTAGGGAAATCAGAAATTGAATTTGGTGGTACACAAGGTCTTGATAAAAAACTAGATTATGATTTAAAGTTGAATATTCCAAGCAAAGAACTTGGCGCCAGTGTGAACAATGTTGTTAATAATTTGGTTTCAAAAACCGGAAAAGAAGTCGATATTGCTGGTAATATCCCAATAGGGGCAAAGATTGTAGGTACAGTAGATGATCCAAAAGTTAAATTGGCTGGTAGTAAGGATGGTGGTGTAAAAGAAGAAATAAAGGAAGAAATAGGTGAAGAGGCTAAAAAACTTATTGGTGATGCTGATGAGAAGGTGAAAAAAATAATTGCCGATGCTGAGAAAGAAGCTGATAAAATAAGAGCAGAGGCTAAAAAGGCTGGAGAAAAACTTGTAACAGAAGCTGATAAACAAGGCGATAAACTTAAATTGGAAGCAGATAATAAAGGAAAGCAACTTATAGCCGAAGCTGATAAAAAGGCACAAAAATTAGTTGATGAAGCAAAAAATCCAATTGCAAAAATTGCCGCAAAGAAATCAGGTGAATTGCTAAAAAAAGAAGCCCAAAAGACGGCAGATAAATTAAATGCAGAAGCAGATAAGAAAGCACAGCGCTTGCACGATGAAGCTCAACTTAAGGCTGATGAGCTTGATGCTGAGGCAGATAAAAAGGCTAATTTGGTAATTGATAATGCCAAAACAAAAGCGGAAAATCTGAAAGAGAAAGGAGAAGGTAAGGCAGATAATTTATAGACTAAATGATGTATTTGAAAAAAATAGTATTAGTTTGTTTTGTCATATGTTTTTATTCATTATATACTTATGGCCAAAGAGGCGATTGCAATGATATAAAAAATGCGGAGGCACTAGGGTGGTATAACGAAGCAATAACAAAGCCTGAATATAAGCAGAAAGAAGCTCAAAACCTTTTGGAGAAAGCAATATTAGCAGAACCTGACTTTCCTGATGCATACTATAAATTGGCTGAAATTTATTATCAACAGGCTATAAAGATCCCTTATGATACAAACCATATAAAAAGAGTCGAATCATACTATACCACAGCTGAACAATATTTTTTGAAAGTTATTGAATTATGTCCTTCTTTTAATTATTATTCAGCCTATTATTATCTTGGTGATTTCTATTATTCAACAAAGGATTTTGAAAAATCTGGATTTTACCTCCATACTTTTCTTGACTATAACGAAGAAAGTAAGGTTTTTGTGGATAAAGCTCATAAAATGATCAGGAATGTTGATTATTATCTTGATTTGATCAATAACCCGGTTCCTTTTGACCCAAGCCCCTTATTTGATGTTTGCACGGCCAATGATGAATATCTTCCATTAATTTCACCAGATGAAGAATTGTTAATTTTTTCAAGAAGAATTTTGTTATTCCCTAATACTGCTCATGAAAAATCTGAAGAAAAACTTGAACTTAGCGTGCGTCTTTGGGAAGATTCATCTGGTTTTGTTTTTTCAAAAGGAAATCCAATGAGGGAACCATTTAATGATGGACGAAATCAGGGCGGGGCAACTATCACCATAGATAATAATCACATTTTTATTACCATTTGTGAATACGAAAGAGCTAACCATACCTCATATAAAAATTGTGATATTTTTACTTCGGACAGAGTTGATGGTAAATGGATGCCTTTAAAAAGAATGAATAGCAGAATTAATAGCCCAGGCACATTTGAAGGAATGCCTTCTATTACTGCTGATGGGAAAATATTATTTTTTGCCAGTGTACGAGAAGGGGGATATGGTGGTTTGGATATTTATAAATCTGAAAAAGAAGAGAATGGAAACTGGGGGAAAGCACAAAACCTGGGGCCAGTGATCAATACTGAGGGTGATGAGAAAACGCCATTTATTCATTCAGATAGTCAGACTTTGTATTTTTCAACAAATGGTATTTTTGGTTTGGGGGGGTATGATATTTTTTACTCGCAATATAGGGGGCAAGGGCAATGGTCAGAGTCTAAGAATATGGGTTTTCCTATTAATACTGGTAATGATGAAGTAGGGTTAATCGTTAGTGCTAATGGAAAAAAAATATTTTTTTCGTCAAGGACACTTAACGAGGATAAAAACTGGGATATATACTCAGCGGGTTTATATGAAAAAGCCAGACCTCAAAAGGTTCTTTTTGTAAAGGGTAAATTATATGATGAGAAAGGAGATAAAGTAACAAAAGCAAGGGTGGAATTAAAAAGTATTCAAACTGAAGAACTTACTGAAGGGATGGTTGATGAACATTCAGGGAATTATGCAGTTGCTGTACCTGTAAAAAAAGGGGAAGAATTTATTATGACTGCTAAGAAAAAGGGATATTTCTTTAATTCGGTTCACATTGATCCACAAAAGAAAAAGTTTGATCCTCCTACAACAGTCGATTTCAAGATCGAAAAAATGGAAAAAGGCAAACCGGTTATTCTTAACAATGTTAATTTTGCAACAGGATCTCATGAACTTAATATAGTTAGCAAAGCTGAATTAAACCGATTAGTAGAATTTTTAAAGGAAAATAATGATCTTAAGATTTATTTATACGGGCATACGGATAATATGGGCTCAACAGATTATAATGTTCAATTATCTTTGCGAAGAACTAAATCTGTGAAAAAGTATTTGCGTTCAAAAGGCATTAATCCTGGAAGAGTTTCTTATAAAGGATTTGGTGAAAAAAGACCCATTGCTTCAAATAAAACCAGTTATGGCAGGTCTTTGAACAGAAGAGTTGAATTCATGCTAAAATAAAAAAAAGAGCCACACATATTGTATAGCTCTTTATTATTTTGATTTAGCTTATGCTGAACTTGTTAAAGCATAATTTAAAATCTTTTTTCTTTGATTCTGGCTTTTTTACCAGTAAGTCCTCTGAAATAGAAGATTCTTGCTCTTCTTACTTTACCTTTTTTATTAATGTCAATTTTTTCAATTGCTGGAGAATTAACCGGAAAGATCCTTTCCACACCAGTGTTTCCTGACATTTTTCTAACCGTAAAAGTTTCTGTGCTTCCGGTACCTCTTCTTTGAAGTACGACACCTCTAAACTGCTGGATTCTTTCTTTATTTCCTTCCTTAATTTTATAGTGAATAGTAACTGTGTCACCACTACTAAATGCAGGTAAATCTTTTTTTACAGTAAATTCGTCTTCAACAACTTTCATTAAGTCCATGCTCTTCTATATTAAAATTATTTGCTTTCAAAAATCAGGCTGCAATATTACAATTTTTTTTTTAAATATAATAATATTCAGGACAATAAAATCAATTAAATGTGTGAAAATTTCAAAATATAGTTAACAATGTTAAATCATAAACTAAATTTTGGAATAATTATTTTTATGATTTACACTTTGCGATTTTTGATGCCTGATATCTGAACCTTGAAATAGTAACAGACTTCACCGGCTAAAACAATAACTAATTATATTGGCACCCATTTTAAGTGCATCTGTATGCTTGTCCGGCGAATCGTTATGGACTTCAATATCTTCCCAGCCATCTCCCAGGTCACTTTCATATGAATAAAAACAAATCAACCTGCCTTTATAAATCAACCCAAAACCTTGCGCTGGCTTCCGGTCATGTTCATGAATTTTTGGTAAACCTCCTGGGAATTTATATTTCTGGTGATAAATGGGGTGTGAAAAAGGAAGTTCAATAAAATCAAGTTCAGGAAATACTTTTTTCATTTCACGACGGATGTATGGGTCTAATCCATAATTATCATCTATATGTAAAAAACCACCCGCAATTAAGTAGTTTCGCAAGTTATCAGCCTCATTTTCAGAAAAAATAACATTACCATGCCCGGTTAAATGAACAAAAGGGAACTCAAATATTTCCCTGCTACCAACATCAATGGTTACATCAGTAACCTGAATTTTCGTATTTAGGTTTTTGTTACAAAAGTGAATTAAATTTGGTAGTGCAGTTGGATTAGCGTACCAATCGCCACCACCTTTATATTTTATCAAACCTATTTTAAGCATGGCATTTTGAGCATTTAGCTTAATTGAAGTTATAAGAATAATCAACAGGAGTAGTTTTAATGCTTTCATAATAAAGGTGATATGTTTGTTTTAAGACAAGTCACTTATTACTGGTCATTTTATCTTAACATAAGAAAATTAGTTTAAAATAAACGAATTACACTATTTTGCTAGTTGCCTAACAACCAAGTACAGCGATCTCTTGATCTGAATGATAAATTCTGAATTTCCGTTCAATCACTAATTACTAATAGCTAATTTATAAATCACCAAAGTCAATATTGTCTCTCCAACTGTTTTGTTTTTTCCACTCTAGTCCCTGGAATATGGAAGACTTTATATTTATCCGAAACATGTAACTTTGATATGCTCCAAAAGGTACAAAATTAAAACTCATTTCCCAGCAATGCAGATCCCGGTGGAAATTCATTGACCAATATGTCAACTCTTTTTCTTGGATATTATAATCAAAACGTGCACCAATTCTCCACTTTTCATTTAATGTTAAATTTGCTGTTGTATTGACAGTTTGGGTAAAAACGGATTCAAATTTTTGTCTTTCTACATTATATTTAGTTGAAGTATACCTAAAACTATATCTTATATTAAGATTCCAGGGAGCACTAAAACTATAATCACTTACTTCATTTGCATTCTCTTTTTTTGATTCTTGTTCATCTATGTCTGGTTGACTTTTCCCTTTTTGTTCTCCTTGTCCTTTACCTTGTCCTTTGTCTGTCCCCTTCTCCTTCTCCTTTTTAAAGGTGTCAGAATTTATTGACCCACTTAACGAAATGCTACTATTATTTAAATGACCCAAAACCCTGTCGCTTTCGATATAAGTTGTATTAATTCGCCCGCCATTTGAATCTCGTTTATAGAGATCAACCACACCCGTATATTGAAAACTTAATTTTTTAAAAAATTTAGTTGTTGCAGATATTGATATATTTGACCAGTTAAGACTATCTGCTGCAATATTATAACTGGTTCCAAACCTTAAGTTATCCAGGAGTACAATTTTTTTAAATTCTTCAGATGTATCTTTCGAATGCACTTTCATTTCAAAGTTGTTCGATAAACTCAAACTGATAGACCCCGATTCACCCGCAGCTGGTTTACCAAAAATACCATTGTCATACGGGGAATATGTATTATTATATAATGTGTCTTCATCGATAAAGGTGGGCCTGTTATAGTCTGTTTTATAGTAACCCCAAAACTCTTTACCAAAGTCAGGCTTGAAATTTATTGATGCAGAAGGCTTTAATACATGACGTATAGCTGCAATTCTTCCTCTTCTGAATTGCTTCATTCCATATAAAGTAGTACTAAATGCAGCTGCAACATTAAAATCAACTAGATGATTTAAACCAGTAATGGTATCAGTATAAAAGCCTTCATCTCTAATGGTATCTTCACCTTCAATTAGATAATCCTCCCAACTTTGTTCCAGATACTTTGAATATACCCTTCCAGTATAATTCATAGAAGGTGAAAAAATGATATGCTTTAGTATTTTTGAACTTACACTTACAGGAATGGTATATTTAAGCCCATTTTCCATCCTGTCAAGTGCTTCTTGTTCAAATAATAATGAATCTCCAATATTTAAACTGTTTTTTAAATTGGAGTTAAAACCAACACTCACTTTTTCATACCACCGTTGTTTACCTGCAGGTATTTTCTTTTTAAACGGGAACTGCTTGTTCATATTAAAGGTGATGGTTGGTAATTGCAAACTCACATTTTTTTGAGCAAGGTTTTGGTTCATTGAGGAATTTGCTGAAAAATTAAAAGGTTTTCCTGGCCATGTTTTGGTATACGCAATACTGGAACTTGTATTGTTATTAGCAAAATCATTGGGGTTATATGAGTTATACTTATTATATTTAGAAGAACTAAAATTTAAGGCAGTATTAAATGTAGATGTTGGATTCGCTTTTGCGTCTCTTCGGTAATTTAAAACCACCCTAAACTGTGTGCTTTGTGAGTAATCGGGCAGGTCTGGTTCAGATTCAACCAGGTTTTGATAGTTTATATTGAAATTACCACCAAACTTATACCTTTTTTTATATTTAGATTGCAAATTAACTCCCCAACTTCCATTTGAGTATATTTCACCAACTACGGCCAGATCTACATAATCATTTATGGCAAAATAATAGCCCCCGTTTTGTATAAAAAAACCTCTTCTCTTTTCTTCACCATATGATGGCATAATAATACCTGACTGATTTTCTGTTTGGTTTGGAAACAGTCCAAATGGTAAACCAATAGGTACAGGAATATCTGCCAAAACAAAATAAAACGGCCCAGAAACAATTCTTTTTTCAGGAATA
Organism: Bacteroidota bacterium; assembly: GCA_039714415.1. Taxonomy (GTDB): domain Bacteria; phylum Bacteroidota; class Bacteroidia; order Bacteroidales; family NBLH01; genus NBLH01. The sequence goes on along the minus strand of JBDLJL010000087.1, from coordinate 8,597 downwards.
ACTTTTGCTTTCGTTAGTTCTATGTAAAAATGTGGGTGTTTTGCATCGCAGGTAGTAAATTTTCCGTCATAAATATGGACTTCTTTATTTGGTTGTATTTTAGTTTTGGTTCCATGCAGGTAACCACCTGCCTGTTCAGTTATAACTCCATAAATAATTCCTTTTTTTGTTTCAAAATTATATTTCATTGAATCAACATCGTAGTTTTCTGATCCTTGTTGAAATTTTGGATTTCCTTCTTGTTCGCCATTTTCATTAAATTGAGGTCTCGCATAAATATAATCTGAATCCATATTCACCTTAATGAAACCGGCTTCAAGGTTCATTTGGTCCATTTCTACATTTGCTTCACCATAAGAATAGATCATTTTTGTTTTGAGGGAAATCATCATGGAATCTTTTGCAGAATAATTTATAGGAGCTTCAATAACACCTTGGTCAGCTTCTTTAATTTTGGTTGAGTCAACACTAACTGAGTCTTGTGTGGTTTTTGGATCATCAGTTTTTACAACATCTTCTTGTGCCACCATATTTTGCATTGTAGCAGAAAAAAAGAGTGCGAGTAAAAGTTTTATGGTTAATTTCTTAAACAATTTTCTAAATACTATATTTGTGAAGTAATAATTAGGTTAATTAGTGTTTGTTTATAAAGTCCGTTATCTTCGTTATGTTTGCCCTCAAAATGGTCGTTTACGGTAGTAAACTTACATTTATCGGGCTGCACAAGCCTTTATATCGAACTTTCTAAACTAACACTGACTTTACAGTCTCTAATTAAATATCAAAACTAAAAGAAAATTCGCAAAATTAATACAATACAATAGATTTAGATGTTATTTTTAACTTTTTTTAATGAAACAAGCTCTGTTTTTTTTCGGGATGGTTCCATCCGACCATAAAAAACAATAAAATATAAAAGGGAGAAACAAATCCTGATTTTTATTTGAGACTGTTACATTTAGCAAATAAAATTATTAAAGGTTGCCTAAAAATAAACCATGAAAAGATTATTAAATGCCTGTTCAAATTAAATATTTACTTAAAAATCATCTGTTTACAACCTTGGTAATTTTATTATTCTTTGTACCTTATTATAGTAAGGCGCAGTATAAAATAAATACAGTCGTTATTGATGCCGGACATGGGGGTAAAGATCCCGGGGCTGTTGGGAAAAAAACGTATGAAAAAAAATTAACATTAGCTATTGCTCTAAAATTAGGGAATTACATTGAAACTAAATTAAAAGGGGTTAAAGTAATTTATACACGTAAAACGGATGTGTTTATTGAATTATTTAAAAGAGCAGAAATAGCCAATAAAAATAAAGCTCAGGTTTTTATTTCAGTACATGTAAATTCTTTAGCAAATTCTAAACCAACCGGAACATCAACTTATGTTATGGGGGTGCATAAAAGTAAAGAGAATTTGGAAGTTGCCCAGCGGGAAAATTCGGTAATTTTAAAAGAAAAGGGTTATCGAAAAAATTATAAGGGTTTTGATCCAAATTCACCGGAATCTCATATCACCCTGTCATTAATACAAAATGCACATTTGGAACAAAGCCTGTTATTGGCACAAAAAGTTCAGGATCAGTTTAGAAAAAGGGCTGGAAGAAAAGATCGTGGAGTTAAACAAGCCGGACTGGTTGTTTTGTGGAATGCTACCATGCCTGCAATCCTTGTCGAAACAGGTTTTATTAGTAATTCTACTGAAGAAAAGTATTTATTAACAGATTATGGTCAAACAATAATTGCCTCTGCAATATTCAGGGCATTCAGGGATTATAAAAATGAGATTGAAAAGAACAGTAAATTTATTCCTGAGCGTAAAGAAAATGAAAATCAACAAAATATTACTTATACAAAAACAGAAACTAATATTTCATTTAAAATTCAGATAAGATCTTCAACTGAAATTATTCCGTCAGGATCAAAACAGTTTAAAGGGTTGAAGAATGTTGAACAAATAGAATATAAAGGGGTTTATAAATATTATGTAGGCAATACTGAGGATTTTAAAAAAATTCTTGAGTTGCAATCAGAAGTCAGGGAGAAAATCCCGGATGCCTTTGTCGTTGCCTTTAAGAAAGGGGCCAGGATTTCTATTAGCCAGGCAATGAAAGAAATAGGCAGAAGATAAGTTGTTGATTAAGTGACTGGATGCTAGTCGATTAATGATTGGTTATGCCCCTAATAAACATTATTCATTAATCAATAGCCATTAATCATTAATTTTTATATTTGCACTAAAAACACTTTTTATGAGCAGATCAAGTATCATTAAGATTGGATTACTGGTAGTAGTTGCCATTGTCCTTATGGTTTGGGGTATAAGTTATCTAAAAGGAAAGGATATCTTTAAAAATACCAATTATTATTATGTGGTTTATAAAAAAATTAATGGGCTAACTGCTTCAAGTTCAGTAATGATTAATGGTTTTAAAATTGGTCAGGTTACGGATATCCGGTTTTATCAGGACACAAGTGAATATCTGATTGCTGAACTAATGGTTGAAGGAGAATATAAAATTAGAGAAGGTTCAGTTGCTCAGATCTTTAGCCAGGATTTGATGGGGACTAAGGCTATAAGACTTTTAAATGGTAAAGATACCTTGTTTTATCAAGATGGTGATACTTTATGCGGTTCTATTGAGGGTGACTTAATGGACCAAGTAAGCATGGAAATACTCCCGTTAAAGAAAAAGGCAGAAAGTCTTATATCTTCTATTGATTCGGCAATAATAATGTTTCGGGCTGTTTTTAATCAGAACACCCAGGAAAATCTAAGGAAAACATTTGCGAGTATAAAAATCACAATAAAAAACCTGGAAAGGTCAACTTTTACACTGGATACTATTTTTACGGGCGGAAAAAGTAAATTGGCTAAGATTTTTTATAATGTTGAATCAATTACCGGAAACCTAGAAAACAATAATGAAGAGGTTAATAAAATATTAAAGAACTTTTCTTCGATAAGCGATTCTCTTGCTAAAGCAGATATTGCAAATACATTGAATAAAGCTGATTCGGCATTACTCCAGTTTAATGAAATACTGTCAGCAATTAATGAAGGTGATGGAACCTTATCCCAATTGCTGTATAATGATACACTGTATCAAAATATTGAAAATGCTACTTACCAATTGAACAGACTGTTAAGGGATATTCATGAAAATCCTAAACGCTATATTAATTTTTCGCTTTTGGATTTTGGCAAAACAATTTATGTTGAAGATAAGGAAGATGATTTAAAAGGAGAAAATAAAAAGAAAAAAAATAAGAAGTAAGCAGTCCACAGGATCCAGTCTTCAGCAATAAAACAGTGGACAGTATGATCAAGCACTGAGAACATGGCGCTGTATACTGAGAATTGAATACAGGGGAAATAAATACAAAATAAATTATGAAGAAATATACAATCGTATCGTTTTTACTATTATTTATAATTTCAACTTTTGCACAAAACAAAGAAACAGAGAACTTAAACAAATTAATGAATGAATGGCATTTAGCAGCTACCAATGCGAATGGCAATGCATTTTTTGGATTTATGGACTCTGATTGCATTTACATCGGTACAGATGAAACAGAAAGATGGAAAAAAGATGAGTTTGTAAAATTTGCAAAACCTTATTTTGACAAAGGTAAGGCATGGGATTTTAAACCCATTGAAAGGAAATTCTATTTTTCCAAAAACAAGAAAACTACATGGTTTAACGAAACACTAAATACCTGGATGGGTATTTGTCGTTCTTCCGGTGTGCTTGAAAAATCAAATGGAAAATGGAAGTTAAAGCATTATCATTTATCAGTTACCGTTCCAAATGAAAAAATAAAAGAATTTATTGAACTTGTTGAAAAGCAAGATGATCCGCCACATCAGGAATAAATACAGCACTTAGTTAAATTATATATTTAAAATTATAAATTAGAGGTCGCATATTTAGTGTTCTGTAAAATTAGATAGCTCGTGTAAGGTGTAGGTAGTTATGGTTTTATAAAAGGTTGGTGAGCCGTTGTTAATAAATAAAATATTAAATAAAACAAAAAATAATAAAAATTGAAGAAAGTCATTAAAGAGTCAATATCAGAACTATTTATCAAATGGAGTGGGGAAGATGTTAAAGAAATTAAAGCTCTACCCGAGTCTGGATCATACCGGAAATATTTTCGGGTATTGGGGAATTCAAAATCAGCTATAGCTGTTTATAATGATGACAAGAAAGAGAATCTTGCCTTTTTGCAGTTTTCAAAACACTTTAAGAATAAAAATTTACCTGTTCCTGAAATATTTGCTGAAAACCTTACTGAAAATATATATTTACAAGAAGATTTAGGTGAAACCACACTTTTTGCTTTTATAACTGAAAAAAGGCCAGGTGTAGAATTTACAGATGAATTGACCAACATCATAAAAAAAGTATTGGATCAATTAGTGAAATTTCAGGTTTTGGGTGCAAATAATTTTGACTATAGCTATTGTTATCCCAGGTCAGCATTCGATAAGCAATCGATGATGTGGGATTTGAATTATTTTAAATATTATTTTCTAAAACTGGCTAAAATTCCTTTTGATGAACAAGATCTTGAAAGTGACTTTTTGAAATTCTCTGATTTTTTACTTGAGGCGGATAATAAATACTTTTTGTATCGTGATTTTCAAACCAGAAATATTATGATACGTGATGGGGAGCCTTATTTTATTGACTACCAAGGGGGGAGACAAGGGGCGTTGCAATATGACCTCGCTTCTTTGTTGTACGATGCAAAGGCAGATATCCCGCAGGAAAACCGGAATGAATTAAGAAAATATTATATTGAAAAACTATCAGAATACCAGGTTGTAGATAAAGAAAAATTTAATAATTATTACTTTGGCTATGTGCTGATTAGGATTATGCAGGCGATGGGTGCGTTTGGTTTCAGAGGGTTTTATGAAAAAAAAGTTCATTTTTTACAAAGCATTCCTTTTGCAATTCAAAATCTCGAATATCTGCTTGATACAGTTCAATTACCTGTAGAGTTTCCTGAATTGATGAAAGTGTTAAGATCGCTAACTAAATCTGAAGAACTGAAAAAGTTTAAGAATCCAAAACGTCGATTAACCGTTACGATTACCAGCTTTTCATATAAAAAGGGACTTCCTGTTGACCTGTCAGGTAACGGTGGTGGTTTTATCTTCGATTGTCGGGCGGTGCATAATCCGGGTAAATATGAAAAGTATTTGGAATTAACAGGACGTGATCAGGATGTAATTGATTTTTTTGAAAAGGAAAATGAAATGCACCTTTTTTTAGCCAGCGCGTTTAGAATGGTTGATCAATCTGTTGATAAATATTTAAAACGCAGATTTACTAATCTGATGGTGAGTTTTGGTTGTACGGGTGGTCAACATAGATCCGTTTACTCTGCAGAAAGCCTGTCAACACATTTAAAAGATAATTTTGACGTTGAAGTTGTATTACAGCATCGGGAATTAGGTTTGTCCTTTGAGTAGTGATTATTAGATAATTGTTTCATCGTATAATAATAAAACAATATGTAAATATGAAAGCCATGATACTCGCTGCCGGTAAAGGTACACGTTTACAGCCACTTACAAATAAAATACCTAAAGCTTTGGTAGAAATTCATGGTAAGCCACTTCTAGATATTATTATAAGTAAGCTAAAGAATAATGGGTTTACAGATGTTATTGTAAACGTACATCATTTTGCTGATAAAATAATTAATTATATTGAGCATACGGATTTTGGCATTAATATAGAAATCTCTGATGAAAGAGATCAGCTTTTAGACACAGGAGGTGGTATTTTAAAAGCAAAATGGTTCTTTAAAGGTACGGATGCTTTTTTAGTGTATAATGTTGATATATTATCGGATATTAACCTTTATGATTTATATGAAGCACATGTTAATTCAAATGCTCTTGTAACCATGGCGGTTAAACAAAGACAGACAAGCAGACAACTCCTTTTTGATTCCGAGGGTAATTTATGTCAATGGAAAAATATTGAAACCGGTGAAATTAAAAACGCCCGTACTGCATTTGGTGAATTAAATCCTCTGGCATTTAGTGGTATTCATGTTTTGGATACTAAAATTTTTGATCATTTTACAGAAAAAGGAAAATTCTCTATAATTGATACCTATCTTCGATTAGCTAAAAAATTTGTTATTAGATCCTATATACATAATTATTCAAAGTGGTTTGATATGGGACGTTATCAATATGTTCAGGAATTTAATAAAAATGGAAATATGAAGGGACTTTTTTAAACTATATTTAAGTGTTTTTTTATACACTAATTATATGAATTGATTTTTTTTAATAAACTTGTAGGGATAAATCTAATTATTTAACTTTATCCATTAAAATAATTTCTTGTTATTTTAGTTATAATTTAAACTATTTGAGAATATTGAAATCTTTAACCTATAATTATATTTTACCATGAGAAAAATTATTGTATTTCTGCTTTTGTCTTTTCTGACAGTAAATTTATATGCACAGGATCCTGGATGTGTTTCCGGCGATTGTGATAATGGCTATGGTACCTATAACTGGGAAACTGGTGAAAAGTATGTGGGCAATTGGAAAAACGGAAAAAGGAATGGAAAGGGGACTAATAATTTTGCATCAGGTTCCAAATATTCAGGGGATTGGAAGAATGATTTAAAGGATGGTTATGGGACTTATTATTATAAGCCGAGTTCTCAATATAAAAAATATACTGGTTATTGGGTCGCTGATAAAATGAAAGGTCAGGGTACATTTGAATACCGAAGTGGTCAAAAATATACTGGTGAATTTTTGGACAATTTTTTCCATGGTCAGGGAACCATGACTTATGCTGATGGAAGAAAAGAAACAGGAAGATGGGAAAAAGATGAATTTAAAGGTAGTTCTTCCTATGTCAAAAAAGGCTGCGTTTCAGGAAATTGTCAAAATGGCTATGGTACCTATGTGTGGGGTATGGATACTAAATGGGCCGGTGATAAATATACGGGAGACTGGAAGGATGGTATGCGTGATGGATTTGGCACCTACTATTATGGTAGTGGGGCTAAATATATTGGTGAATACAAGGAAAATAGAATGACCGGTCAAGGGACCTACACTTGGGCTGGTGGTGATAAGTATGTTGGAGGATGGTTAAATGGAAACAGACATGGTAGTGGCACCTATTATTATTCAGGTGGTGATATAAAAAAGGGTAGATGGGAAAATGGAAAGTTTAAGGGTGAAGATAATAGTTTTACAGGTTGTATTTCCGGAGATTGTGGCAATGGTTATGGTACTTATGTTTGGAAATCAGGTGAAAAGTATGTTGGCTATTGGAAGAATAATATGCGAAATGGAAGTGGGATTAACCATTTTGCAAGTGGTGCTGAGTATGAAGGTGATTGGCGTGATGACAAAAAGCATGGCTACGGTACTTATAAATACAGGGCTGATTCGCAATATGATAAATATACCGGAGATTATGTTGATGATAAGCTGGAAGGCTACGGAACTTTTTTATATAAGAGTGGCCAAAAATACGTTGGTGAAATAAAAGCCAGCATGTATGATGGGCAAGGCACAATGTATTACACCGATGGGCGTATTGAATCTGGAAAATGGTCAAAAGATAAGTATATCGGAAAAACTAGTTACGATTATAATGCCACAGGTTGTGTAAGTGGAAATTGTACTACAGGTTATGGCATTTATAAATGGAAGGATGGTGAAAAGTATGAAGGTTACTGGGAGAAAGGTAAGCGTAATGGCGAAGGTACAAATTATTGGGCAAGTGGTGAGAAATATACCGGTGAATGGAAGGATGATATAAGACATGGTTCTGGAACAAATTCATACAAAACCTCTTCGTTATATGATTACTATAAAGGTAATTATGTAATGGGCAAGATGAATGACCAGGGAACTCTGGTTTGGCGGAGTGGTAAAAAATATGTCGGATCATTTAGTGACGGCTATTATGATGGTGAAGGTACAATGTACTATGCCGATGGTAGGATAGAAGCTGGTATTTGGGAAAAAGATAAGTACGTGGGCAAATCAAAAAATAATTATGGTTGTATTTCAGGTAATTGCCAAAATGGTTATGGTACCTATACTTTTGAAAATGGTTCAAAATATGTTGGGGATTTTATAAGTGGAAAATACAATGGACAGGGGACTTATTATTTCTCAAATAATGATAAATATATGGGGCACTACAAAAATAATTTTCGTCATGGCCAGGGAACTTATATTTGGAACAGTGGTGTAAAGTATATAGGCGACTGGGAGAACGATAAATATTCCGGAGAAGGAACCATGTATTATACTGATGGTACTTCAAAATCAGGTATTTGGAAGGATGATAAATATGTGGAACCAATAAAAATTGCAGGAAGTAAACCTAAAGTAAATTGGTTAGCACCTGAATATTATAATGCATCCTCAACGGAATCAGAATATAAAATTAAATTATGTGTAGAGTCATCAACACCCCTTAAACACACACAAATTTATGTGAATAATGTTCCTCAGTTAAAAAACGCAAGCAGAGGATTTAACGTGGTTAGTTCATCTTGTGATTATACGGTGGA